>JAGHSX010000180.1 GCA_018065645.1 Candidatus Scybalousia scybalohippi | reverse complement strand
CTATAATAAAGTAAATAAATAAAATAATAATACTTAAAATACACAAACAATGGAAAAAATAAAAATGACTACTCCACTTGTGGAGATGGATGGTGACGAGATGACTCGTATCCTTTGGAAAATGATAAAAGAAGAACTTGTCCTTCCTTTCGTTGACCTTAAATCTGAATACTATGACCTTGGACTTGTTAAAAGAGACGAGACAAGAGACCAAATAACAAAAGATGCTGCTGAAGCAAACAAGAAATATGGTGTTGCTGTTAAGTGTGCTACTATCACTCCTAACGCAAAACGTATGGACGAATACAAACTTCACGAAATGTGGAAGAGCCCTAACGGAACAATCCGTTCAATCCTTGATGGTACTGTATTCCGTACACCTATCACAATCCCTTCAATCAAACCTGTTGTAAAGAACTGGGAACTTCCTATTACTATCGCTCGTCACGCTTATGGTGATGTTTACAAGAGTGTTGAAATCCGTGTTCCAGATGCTGGTACAGCTAAACTTGTTTACGAATGCAATTGTGGTAAGAAAGAAGAAGTTGTTATCCATGAATTCAAAGGAGCAGGCGTTCTTCAAGGTATGCACAATGTAGACAAATCTATCCGTTCATTTGCTCACTCTTGTTTCAAATTCGCTATCGATACAAAACAAGATCTTTGGTTCTCAACAAAAGATACTATCTCTAAGAAATATGATGCTCAATTTAGAGAAATATTTGAAGAAGTTTACCAAAACGAATACAAAGCAGAATTTGAAAAACTTGGTATAGAATACTTCTATACATTGATAGACGATGCTGTAGCTAGAGTTATCCGTAGCAAGGGTGGTTTCATCTGGGCTTGTAAGAACTACGATGGCGACGTAATGAGTGATATGGTTTCTACAGCATTTGGTTCATTGGCTATGATGACAAGTGTACTTGTTTCTCCAGACGGAAACTACGAATACGAAGCTGCTCACGGAACAGTGACTCGTCACTACTACAAACACCTTGCAGGTGAAGAAACTTCTACAAACCCAATGGCTACTATCTTCGCATGGAGTGGTGCTTTGAGAAAAAGAGGTGAAAAAGACGGCATAGCTGCTCTTCAAAACTTCGCTGACCAACTAGAAGGTGCTTGCTTCGATACATTGAACGAAGGTATAGCTACAAAAGACCTTGTTAACTTGATGGAAGGTATTACACCTAAATCTGTTAACTCAAAAGACTTTATCTTGGCTATTCGTGAAAGACTTGAAAAAAGACTTGCATAATTGCTAAAAAAACACAAGCACTATGAAAAAAGAAACTAGATATTCTGGGACACAGACAGAAAAAAACCTTGAAGCAGCTTTTGCTGGTGAAAGTCAAGCTCGTAATAAATACACTTACTTCGCTTCTGTAGCAAAGAAAGAGGGCTATGAACAGATGTCAGAAATGTTTTTGAAAACAGCTGAAAATGAAAAAGAGCATGCTAAGATGTGGTTTAAAGAGTTGGCTGGTATAGGTACAACTCAAGAAAACCTAGCAGCTGCAGCTGAAGGAGAAAATTATGAATGGACAGACATGTACGAAGGTTTTGCTAAGACAGCAGAGGAAGAAGGTTTTGCAGATCTTGCAAGAAAATTCCGTATGGTAGCTGCCATAGAAAAACGTCATGAGGAAAGATATCGTGCTTTCTTGAAAAATATAGAAAATGAAGAAGTGTTTGCAAAAAGTGAGATAAAGATGTGGGAATGCAGAAATTGCGGTCACATCATAGTAGGAAAGAGAGCTCCAGAAAAATGTCCTGTATGCGCTCATCCAAAATCTTACTTTGAAATCTTAGTAGAAAATTATTAGTAGAACTTTACTTGTAATATTCTTAAAAGCAAGTCTCTTTTGAGGCTTGCTTTTTTTGTTTGTTGGGCAAGAACAATCGTTTCAACGAGAACAAAATATTCTTGTTTGCTGGAAAATTTGTAAATTTGCACTTTCAAAATAAAAAGAATACTAAAATGAAAAAGTTTGCACTTAATGAAGTGATTTATGTCTTACTTATTGTTGTTTTGTTTATAGGGTTGTTTATAGGATACATACCAGGATGTGAAAAACTTGGTTCTTGGGTATCTTCTCCTGTAGCATTAGTTGTAGGTCTTGCTTTTGCTCTTATTTTCGGCAAGGCTTTCCCTGATTTTAATAAAACTATGTCTAAGAAACTTCTTCAGTATAGTGTTATTGGCTTGGGTTTAGGAATGAATGTCTATCAGGCATTGGCTAGTGGTAGCGAAGGAATGTTGTTTACTATTGTTAGTGTTTTTGGAACATTAGGTTTAGGATGGTTTTTTGGAAGAAAACTTTTAAAGGTAGATTCTCAAACCAGCTATTTGATAAGTAGTGGTACCGCTATTTGCGGAGGAAGTGCTATCGCAGCAGTAGGACCAGTGATAAAAGCAAAAGCAGAAAGTATGTCTGTAGCATTAGGCGTTGTATTTGTGTTGAATGCTATTGCGTTGTTCCTTTTTCCATCTATAGGAAACGCTTTATCTATGGATGCAAAACAATTTGGAATGTGGGCAGCTATTGCTATTCATGACACAAGCAGCGTTGTTGGAGCTGGAAGCGCTTATGATGGTATGCATCCAGAATTTGTGGAAAATGGAGTTAGTGCTTTGGAAGTTGCAACAACAATTAAGCTGACTAGAGCCCTATGGATTGTTGTTCTTGCAATAGTTACACCTTTCTTCTTTAGAAAGTCTTTGCAAAACCAGGAAGGTGCAAAGAAACCTTGGTATAAAATAATTCCAACTTTTATTCTTTGGTTTATAGTAGCTATTTTGCTTAATACATACGTTTTAACAAATGCTACACTACTCGGAGAACATGGTGCAGAGATAGGTGGAAATATTAGCGGTTTTGTAGCATCATTGGCTAAGAAACTTATCACTCTTTCTTTGTTTTTTATCGGTGCATCTTTGACAAAAGAAACTCTTAAGGCTGTTGGATTAAAACCTTTGTTCCAGGGAATCCTATTGTGGATTACCATCAGCGTGGTTTCTTTGGCTTATATTTTTGCTGTTTGCTAATAACAATAAAAACAGTAAACGCTGAGAAAATAGAACGAAGACTTATATACATAGTAAACCCCGGAAGTTAGACAAAAAACTTTCGGGGTTATTTATTTAATTAGCGAAGTCTTTTTTCTGTTGTTTCTAATGCTTTTTTATACCAGTCTGCAGCTTGTTTATAATCTTGTTTTACACCTTCGCCATTGTAATAACACCTTGCAAGACCTTCCTGTGCAACAGCAGAACCTTTCTCTGCTGCTTTTTTGTACCATTTAACAGCATCACTATATGATTTCTTTACACCAACTCCATGATAATAAGCCCCAGCTATATTAAATTGAGCAACATCATCTCCCTGTTCTGCGGCTTTTTCTGTCCAATATGCAAATTCTTTCTCTGATTTAAGGATACGATAGCATATTCCTAAATCACGTTGTGCGTCAACATTGCCTTGTTCTGCTGCTTTTTTAAACCATACAATAGCCTTTTCATAAGATAAAGTGACTCCGTCACCTACGTAGTAACGCTCACCTATACGATATTGCGCCTCTGCATTGCCTTGTTCTGCTAATTTTCTCAAATCGTTTAGGTCTTGTGCAAACATTGTTAAACTTACACATAGTCCAATCACAAATACCAATATCTTTTTCATAATGATAAAGTTCTACGGTTTCAGTAGAGAACTACTCCTTGGTAGCTTTGTTTAATTTAAAATAGAAAGCGTGAAACCTAAACTTTAATCTCAATTCTGAGGTCCTGAGAAAACCTTAACCCAAAGATTATATTTATGATTCCACGCCTATATAGGCTAGGACCATCATACTTTCTTGAGGGTGTTCTAAAATTTCTCAGGTTTCAGAATACAAGAAAAGCATAACGCTTCCTTATTTAACTATAAATACAAACACGACTGTTTGCAACTGCAAATATAGAAATAAAATCTTATAAAAGAACAAATTTTATAAGAAATAAATATCTCGAGACATAAAAATAGTCTTTGAACGCTTTGTGTAGAACTAGTTTTTTGGGAAATAAGCAGATTGCATAATTGCAAAAAGGCATTTCAATGTTGAAAAAGGACTTGTAGATAATCTGTTTTTTGATTCTAATGTTATTTTCTCAGTGAGGTAAATGTTTATCTCATTGAGAAAATATTATCAACTCTTCGTTTTAGATTACTGGAACTTGATTCTGCCTTTCCCAAAATTGCTTGACATATTTGTGATTATACAATGTTTCTTTTGGTTGCAAAAAAATGCCTTGAAAAATAATGATAACTTGTTTGAGACAAACTTAGTCTTTTTTCCTTTTGGAAGAAAAGTTTCTGTAAAGAAAGTGTTTTGTTTTTGAAAACCAGATGTTTGAAGTTATTAAAGATTTAGTGTTGAAAACTATTTGCTAAGAGTTTTTTTAGTTGGAAAGTATTTCGTATCTTTGCACGAAATTAGATTATTTGTATAAAAATAAAAAAAACATATAAGATTATGAAGTTTATCGTACATGGAGGAACATTGGCTCGTTCTTTGAATGCAATAGGTAATTTGCCAGGAAAAAATAATACTATTCCTATCGTAGAATACTTCCTTTTGTCATTGGAAGAAAATAATCTTGTAATCACTGCAACTGACCTTGAAACAATGGCTAGCGTTAGCATAGAATTACAGGATTTCGACGATATGGGAAAATCAAAAGTTTGTGTTCCTGCTAAGGAATTTTCTGTGTTTATCAATCAGGCTACTTCTGCTCCATTGACAATAATGGTTAATGAAGATTACTCAGTTGATATTGTATCAAACAATGGTAGATATAATTTCCAAGGAAAAGAGCCAGATGATTTTCCTCAGATGATTCAAATAGAAGACGCAGACAAATTTACAATTACTTCTTCTGCTTTGGTTAATGGTATTTCCAAGACATTGTTTGCTGTTTCTCAAGATGAGTTCCGCCCACAAATGTCAGGTGTTTTGTTTGAATTTTCTTCAAAGGGCTTGACTTTCGTTGGAACAGATTCTCACAAACTTGTCCGTATGCGCAACACTAACTTTGCAACAGAAGATGAACGTGCATTCATTCTGCCTAAGAAGACTTTGAATGTTTTGCAGAAAATACTTTCTTCTATAAATGAAGACTTGGAAGTAAGAGTAGAAAATAATGTTTCAAATATTGCTTTCTATTTTGAAAACTTCCACATTGCATGTAGATTGATAGAAGGAAAATATCCTCAATACGAAGCAGCTATTCCAACAAACAATCCTAATAAACTTATTGTTAGTGCAGGTGCTCTTATGAGTACAATCAAGAGAATACAAATCTTTGCTAATACAGCTACAAACCAGATAAAACTATCTTTGGCAGACAAGAGACTTATCATTACTGCTGAGGATGTAAACTATGGTACAAAGGGTAAGGAAGAACTTTCTTGTGATTATGAAGGAGATGCAATGGATATTGGTTTGAATTCAAAATATCTTACAGAAATAATCAACAATATAGAAACAGAAAATATCTGCTTTGAATTCTCAAAACCAGATCGTCCTTGTATAGTTCTTCCATTTGAAGAAGAAGCAAAAGAAGATAACTCAGAAGATTTACTAATGTTACTAATGCCTGTAGTATTGGTAGGTGAATAAAATAATTAAAAACAAAATAATCAAAAATTAAACAATGAAAAGAATAGTTTATTTGTTAGCCGTTGCATTGTTGATGACTTCAACAGCATTTGCTCAAAAGAAAGACAAAAAGGCTAAAGAAAAAGCTGAAGGTTATCAGTTTACAGTAGTTAAAGAAAATCCTGCAACAAGCGTTAAGGATCAACACCGTTCTGGTACTTGTTGGTCTTACTCTGGCATAGGATTTATTGAAAGTGAATTGTTGAAAGCAGGTAAAGGTGAATACGACCTTTCTGAAGCTTGGATTTATAGAAATGCTTACATAGACAAAGCAGAAAAATATATCCGTTTCCATGGTGCTGCTACATTTGCAGAAGGTGGTGCTTTCCAAGATATTCCTTATATTATCAAGAAATATGGTATAGTTCCTGAAGAAGTTTATAGAGGATTGAACTATGGTACTTCAAAACCTGACTTTACAGAAGTTACTCCTGCTTTGGAAGGTTTCGTAAAACCATTGGCTAATGGTAAGAGTCTTTCTACTGCTTGGAAAAACGGTTTGGAAGCTTTGCTTGACGCTTACTTTGGTGTAAAACCAGAAAAATTCACATACAAAGGTGTTGAATACACTCCACAATCATTTGCTGCTTCTCTAGGTTTGGATTGGGATAACTATATTGAAATAGGTTCTTATACACATCACCCATTCTATGAACCATTCATGATTGAAGTTCAAGACAACTGGTTACATTCAAACATCTACAACGTTCCTCTTGATGAAATGATGGAAATAATAGACGAAGCTATCATGAACGGATACACTATCGCTTGGGGTGCTGACGTAAGTGAAAAAGGTTTCTCTTGGAAAAATGGTGTAGCTATCGTTCCAGATGAAGAAAAACGTGACCTAGCTGGTACAGAAAAAGAAAAATGGGAAAAACTTACTGCTCAAGAAAAAGCTGCTGCTTCTTACAGCTTTGACGGAACAGCTAAAGAAAAAACTATCACTCAAGAAATGCGTCAATTAGGTTTCGATAACTTCCAAACTACAGACGACCACGGAATGCAAATCGTTGGTATCTACAAAGATCAAAACGGTACAAAATTCTACAAAGTTAAAAACTCTTGGGATGCAATAGGTAAATACGACGGATATTTCTTCGCTTCAGAAGCTTTCGTTCGTTACAAAACTATAGATTTCCAAATCAACAAACAAGCTCTTTCAGCTAAAATGAAATCAAAACTTGGTTTGAAATAGTTTTTAAGACTAAATAAATTTTAAAGAGTGCATCACAATAGTGGTGCACTTTTTTTGTATCTTTGCAATCAAGATAATAAATGGAAAAGAAATATGAAGAAAAGAATTTTTGTTGCACTGGTTTGCTTGTGCTTGGGACTTAATATGTTCGCTCAAGACAAGGTAGATGTGTTGAATTACAATATTTGTCTAAATGTAAACAATCAAATAGCTAATTCTCATATTGGATACACAGAGATAAGTTTTGTCTTGCTAGAACAAAATACCAGTAAAGTAGAATTTATGCTTAAAGATCAGCAAGTAGATTCTGTAATTTCTCAAACTGGGAATAGTCTTCAATTTTCTTATAATACACCTTTTGTTTCTATTGATCTAAATAATCATCAGGTAGGGGATACTATAAAACTAAAAGTTTATTATCATGGTTCTCAAGTAATAGAAAATAATTCTATGGCGTGGGGAGGAATCCATTACAATCCTGGTCTTGTTTATACGCTGGGAGTAGCTTTCGCTGATTATCCTCATTCTTATGCAAGAAGTTGGTTTGTAGCAAAAGATGCTTTTGATGATAAAGCAACATACAATCTAGCAATAACAGTAAGTTCAGATCAACAGGCAATCTGTGGCGGAGTTTTTGATTCTGTAGTAGACAATACTATAAACAAGACTTATTTCTACCATATTCCACAAGAGATTTCTCCTTACTTGGTTTCTATGACTATTGCAGACTTTTCTGTTTATACTCTTGAGTACAATTCCAGCTTTGGTTATACTAAACCTATTACTGTTTATTATCACAAACCTAGTTACGAATCTGCAATAAACAATATGTTTGCAAATCTTCCTTTGGCTTTGGATACTTTGGAAAAGGCTTTTGGAGAGTTTCCTTTCAACAGAATTTCATATTGTGTAACACAAAAGGGAAGTATGGAGCATGTTGACAATATTTCTTTGGCAGAAGGTGTTTTGAATAACAATATCTCTGGAATGTCCAATATTGTTCATGAACTTGCCCATGCATGGTTTGGAAATCTAGTGACTTGTAAGACTGCAGAAGATATGTGGCTTAATGAGGGCTGGACAAGTTTTACAACAAGACTTTCTTTGAGTGCAATATATGGAGAGGATAAAGCAAAAGATTATTATAGAAACACTCACGAGACTATTCTTAAAACACTTCCAAAAACAGAAGGTTATCTTCCTGTAAGTGGAATAGATAGTACCTTGACTTATGGCACGACGGTTTATGATAAAGGCTCTTTGGTTGCCTTGAGTTTGAAAGCTTATCTTGGGGATTCTTTATTTTATTCTGTAGTAAGGCAAATGCTACAAGATTATTCTTTTAAAAATATTTCGTCTATAGAACTTAGAGATTATATAAGCGAAAAGACAGGAATAGATATGAATCCTTTCTTTAATTCTATGGTTTTTTCTTCTTCAACTCCTCACTATGAAATTGCTAAAAAAGAAATTGCCGATGATGAACTATCTCTTACTATCTTGCAAAGAGCATATCCCGATCCAACAAAGACTATAGAACATTCTTCCCTTCCTCTTACAATTGTTGGCGATTCTTCTTATACAACCAGAATAGAATTTGCTGGTGATAGTGCTGTAGTAAATATTCATCTTAATGGAAACAAAGTAGATAATGTATTTTTAGACCTTAATGAAGATTTTCAGGATTTGACTACAGATTATTATTTGACAACAGATTCTGTGAATAAAAGATTTGACTATCCTAATGTTTATTTCAAACTCTTTACAAATGAGATTTCTTCTCCTGTTATGGTAAGAACAACATTGCATTGGATTGGAGAGCCAGAATGTGAACTTCCTGAGGGTATAGATAGAATATCTTCACAACATTATTGGACTGTTGAAGGAATAAACATAGACAATGCTCAAGTTCAAGGCTCATTCTATTATAATACTAATCCTTCTGCTTTTGATTCTACCCTAGGATTGACAAATCAAAATAAAGATTCTTTGATTCTATTATACAGACCAGATAAATATTCTCCTTGGACAAATGCTTCAGGTCAAATAGCCAACAGTTCTACAGGTTATTTGAAAACTTTTGGTTTGTGGAATGGAGAATATGTAATGGCAATGGGAGATAGAAACAAGGTTTCTCTTTCCAATGTAAAGGAAAGTGCAGAAAATGTTAAAATATTTCCAAATCCTAATGATGGAGTTTGCACAATAGAATGCCCTGATTATAAGAATGTGAAGGCAAGTTTATACACAATAGAAGGGAAATTTGTGAAAGAAATAACCTTAAAAGGCAAAACAACAATATTAAATTATAAGCAAGAAAAAGGAAATACTTTTATTGTTAAGTTATTTAACAGCAAAACAAACACTTATAGTTCAAAATTGTTGTTCAAGAACTAAAAACTAAAATTTTTTTTGCATTTCACGTTTACCTTTTGCCACTTTTTGTTGTCTAACAATATAGGATGAGCAAAAACTACTCTAAAATAAATGTAATTGAGTTAGTATCCCTTTGCAAGAAGAAAGATGCTAATGCACAGAAAGCAATATTCGACAGATACAGTCCTCATGTGCTGACTATCTGCCGAAGGTATGCTGGTTCCGAGCAGGATGCTGAGGATTTGTTTATAGATGGTTTTGCTCGTGCATTTGAAAGAATAGAAACATTTTATTCCAATACAGGCGCAGAATTCTACTCATGGTTGAAAACTGTAGTAATCAATAATTGCTTAAATACCATTAAGACTAACAATCAGAGACAATTTTTTATTGTTGATGGTCCTTTGGAAGAAATAGTAGATAATGAGGAAGTAGATTTGTTTGAAGACGATTTTCTTCCAGAACAACTTACATCTGCCATGCAGAAGCTTTCTCCTTTGACAAGAACGGTATTTAATATGTATGCAATAGATGGATTTTCTTGCAAGGAAATTTCTACAAGAATGGAAACATCGGAAGATACTGTTAAGACTTGTTTGAGTAAAGCAAGAAAATCGTTGCAGAAAATATTGTTGGAAAACAGAAAAGTGTAGAATTTGTGCTTTAAACTATTGTTAAATGATGAAAATAGACGAATTATTTAAAGATAAATTATCAAATGCTCAGTCGGAAGTAAAGCCAGACTTGTGGCAAAAAGTGCAAAGCAAGATGGCTACTCCAACTCCTCCAGCTTCGCAATCTTTGTGGCAGAGTTTGTCTGTTGCAAGCAAGATTGTAATAGGAAGTGTTGGCGCTTTGGTTCTTGGTGTTGTGGCTTTAGTTGTTTATAATGCTTTTGCACCAGAAGAAAGTCCGATAGTACAAAGTGTTTCTCCAACTACACAACAAGAGGAATCTATCGAAGATGATATTGTTATAGAAGATTCTTCAATATTCAATTTGATAAAAACCGAAACAAATGAAATAAAGCAGAGAGTTAAAGATGAAAATACAACTCTTGCTGCAAAAGAAACCTCTATATTCAAGCCAGAAGGAGAGATAGTAAGAGCCGAATCAGTAAATGTAATAGAACACAAGGAAACTGCTAAAACAGAACCAATCAAAGAAACACAAAAACAAAACACCAATACCAATACACAAACTCCTGTAAAGAAAGCAGATGTGAATACTAATAACACAACAAAGACTGCTAATCCAGAACATACTATTGCCCAGAACAAAACTCCTGAGCAAGAGAAGATAAACATAAAAATTCCAAACTTTATTTCTCCTAATGGGGACGGAATAAATGACTGCTTTGAGATAAAGAGGATAGAAGAATATCCTGACAATATGCTTATAATCAAAGATAGAAACGGAAAAGTTGTTTATACAAAACGCAGTTACGATAATTCTTTTTGTGGTGTAGATTGTAAAAATGGGGCTTACATATATATTTTACAAGTAAAAGTGAACAATCAAACACGATCTTTTATGGGCAGTCTGACCATTATGGACAGTTAGGAAACTAGTAATAGCAAGAAAAGTCATACTTAATCATATTTGATTTTCAGGTTTTTGAAAATTTCTTTGGATTTTTTCTCTAAAAAATGCTTGTAACTAAAAAAAAGTTACTAATATTGCAAAAATTTGAAGGAGTAAAAAGATGAAAAAAGAAACAACAGAAACAACAGAAAAGAAGACTACAAAGAAAACTACTAAGACTGCTTCTTCTACAAAAACTACCGCAAAGAAAACTACAACTACTAAGACTGCAACAAAGAAAACAGAAGTAAAGAAAGCCGACAAAAAACGTCTTATTGTCAGTTACGGAAGACTTCCAGAGGATGCTATGGCAGCTTTCAACGAAATGTATGTTGGAGATAGCTACAAAGATCATATGCAGAAACAGGAAATCCCTGGAAGACCACCATTGTACCTTGTTCCATTTGAAACAGAGGATACAATATATATGGTAAAAGTTGAGGTAACTATTGATGATCATATTAGTGACGAAGATTTGGATAAACAATTTGACAATAGCGGAGAAGATAGTGATATCAGCCTTGATTCAGATAAAGGACAAAAGCCATTTGAACTTGTTCATGGTGGAGATTATGCAGACATGGAGAGAGCTGTGGAAGCTCAAGCAACAAGAGATATGACAGAAGAACAGGTAATGGACTTTGGAGATGAAGATTTAGATACAGATTTATAAGAATTATTTCTTAGTAAAGAGAAAGTGAGGACTGCGAAAGTAGTTCTCACTTTTTTTGTGCCTAATATTTATTGACAAAACGAAGTTTTGATCTACAAAAACTTCGTTTTATTTTTCTAAAACTAAGAAATATTTTCTTGCAAGTCCGATTTGCAGACCTTGCAAATCCGACTTGCAAGTGTTACAAGTCGGACTTGCAAATATCACAAATCGGATTTGTAGCATATAAAACCTTGTTTTACATCGATTAAAACAAGATTCTATTCGCCAAAATAGTTTAAAAGTTTGTTGGATTCAAAAAAACTTTGTAGTTTTGCAATGTCTTCCACGTAGTGTGGTGGATAAAGAAAGACGCATTTGTGCCTTATTCCGTAGATGAGAACTTGGACACTTCTCGATAGTAAGTTAAGGAATGGTAGGTAAATGTAAGTCTCCATTGTTTTGTATCAATGCTTTTGCATTACATACATCTACAGTGGAGCAATTCACTGACATTATTTTTAACTTACAGGGAGTCCAAGCCCTTCATCTAGAAGTAATGGTTCTAATGGATGGCTCCACTTTCTTTTTTCTGTTTCAATAAATAGCAACTTAGAGCCATATTGCACAAAAGTTGTGCCCGACACGGATTAGGGATGTTTTATGAAATCAAAAGGTACTGCCTATCTTTTATGGTGCTGTAGTTTGTTATTTTTATGTGGATTGCATAGGTTTTATTTAGGCAAGTGGGGTACTGGACTCCTATGGCTTTTTACTTTTGGACTTTTAGGGCTAGGAACTTTAATTGATTTGTTTACCTTAGGAAGTAAAGTTGATGTTTATAACACACAACAAGAATTGAATACTTTGGTTAAAGTTTCTACAGCAAATGCCCTAAATGCCACAGCAAACACATCGAATTCTATGAATAATTCTAATAAATAATTATTCTTCATCTTCATCTTGAGGAAAATCTTCTTCTGTATCTACAGGGGCAGATTTAATGCTAGAGGAAGAAGGTGTGAATTCAAAACCTCCGAATAGATTTTCGGGGGTTTTATTTTCTTCTTCACAATAAGAAGTGATTTTTTCTAGAGCTTCGGTGTGTCCCATTTCCAGCGCTTGATGAAGAAAAGCGCATGCTTCTTTCTTTTTGCCTAAGCGAGCATTGTTTATTCCTAAAAGATAATAGATGTCTGGCGTCTGTTGTTCCAATTCCAGAGCTTTGGAAAGATATTTTATAGCTTTTTTATATTCACGTTTGTATGTGTAGTTTCTGCCAAGGTTGTAGTAAGCGTCAAAAAATCTTGGTTCTAGTTTTGTGCTGATAATATATTCCTTTATTGCTTCCTCTACTTTGCCTGTCATTTCAAGGGAAATTCCTAGGTTGTTGTGAGCGTAGGCTGTTTTAGGATTCATTTCCAAAGCAAGTTTAAAGTCTAAAGCAGCAAAAGCATATTCTTTAAGGTTAGCATATATAATTCCTCTGTAGTTGTAGGTTGGAGAGAAAGTGTCGTTGAGGTTGAGAGAAAGATTGAGGTAATACAAAGCTGTTTTGTATTCCTGAAGATAGTTGTAGTTGATTCCCTTTAAGAATAATGCGTAATAATTTGTATCTATTGCTAGACAAGTGTCAAGGTCGAGGTTTGAAGACTCATACATAGCTTCACTACCTTTGCAGATTGCTCTATTTAGGTAGGCATCGTAACTGGTGTAGCCTTGATTTATGGCAATATTGTAAAAAGCAATGGCAGAATTGTATTCTTTTCTTTTTTGTCTAACGTAGCCTAAGATGTAGTAAATTACGTTAGGATTGTCTTCGCTTACAAGATTTATTCCGCTATTGTAACATTCCATATATTCCTGTCGGCAGAAATAAAGAATGGTCTGCAATTTGTTGAAAGGAAGGATATCTTCTTTTTCGGAAATATTATTTTGAAGAATGTAGCGAGAGATAGCATTGTTGAGGTTTTTCAAATCTTCCTTTGGAAACTTCTGTAAGTCTTTAAGAATGTTTTTAGGGATAATTGTATTGTCTATTATTTCTGTTATTCTGTCTGCAATGATAGAGTCGTTGTTTTTCTTTTGCGACCATACTATCATTTCTATCAAATCTGTTATAAGATCATTCTCATCTTCGTCAAAAAGTTTTTGTGCAAGTTCTTGAGCGCCTTTGTAGTCTTTCTGAAAATACTTTACCTGACACAAAAGTCTGTCCATAGACTCCATATCGTAGTAGTCTTCTTCTTGAGCAATAGAGTAAATCTGCATAGCACGAGGATAGTCGTTATTCCTAATGGCTTTAGTCATTAGTTTTACTACGTTGCTCGTGTCTTGAGCATAAAGTAATAGAATGCCAAGAGTGAAAAGTAGGAATATGGAGAATTTCTTTTTCACGATACTTTTATTGTATTTGACCTAGCCCTTCTCTTTCGGTTACAAATTCAGAACTGTCCACCATATTTACTACTGTGGAAGGAATGTTGCTTACTCCTTCGCACTCTACTACTGCAGAAACTTTTGATTTGTATTCTTCATATATGAGTTCTGCGTTGGTGTAATATTCTTCTTCCAAATCTTCTGGGTGAGGAAGGGAAGAAACCAATAATGGTTTTCCTATTCGTTTTATTAACTCCAAGGCAACTTTGTGCTCAGGAATACGAATGCCTATTGTCTTTTTCTTGGATTGAAAAATCTTTGGAGTAAGGTTTGAAGCAGGCAAGACAAAAGTAAAACCTCCTGTTTTCTGAGCCTTGATAAAAGAGAACTGGTCTTTGGATAGTGGTTTTACATATTGGGATGCTTGGGATAGATTCTCGCAAAGAATAGAAAAGTTGCTTTTTTCTAAGGCTTTGCCTTTAAGCAAAGCCAGTTGTTTCGCAGCTTTGTGATTGTCTATATCACAAACAAAAGCGTATAATGTGTCTGTTGGAATTACAATAATACTATCGTTTTCCAACATGGAAGCAAGAACATCCAGTTGCTTGTCTTGAATATTGTTGTTGTATAAAGTTATAAACATAAGCCTGTCTTAAAAACTTTCTTCGTTTTTGCAAAAGTACGACATTTTTTGTTATCTTTGCAGTCCGTAATTGTTTAGATGGTTATGAAAAGAGAAAAACCACTTATATTAAGTATCGAGACTGCTACAGGTATTTGTTCTGTCTGTCTTTCTTTTGGAGAAGATGTTGTCGCTTACAAAGAAAGCAGAGAGAAAAATGCTCATTCACAAATGTTGTCTGTCTTGATAGAACAATTGTTTCAAAACAGCGAATATTCCATCAAGGATTTAGATGCTGTTGCTGTAAGTAAAGGCCCTGGCTCTTACACAGGTCTTAGAATAGGTGTGTCCTCTGCTAAAGGAATTGCGTATGGATTGGATATTCCATTGATAAGTGTGGAAACTTTGCAGATTTTAGCATATTCTTCTTCATTGAAATATGATGGAAAATATTATATGCCTATGATTGACGCTCGTAGAATGGAAGTTTATACAGCAATCTACGATAGCGAAATGAAAGAAGTGAAACCTATTTCTGCAGATATTATTGAAGAGGATTTGTATAAGGATATTTTGCAAGGAAAAGAAATAGTATTAAGTGGGGATGGTGCGGAAAAATGTCAAAAGGTGCTGAACGATTCAAGGTATGTCTATGATTTGGAAACAGCATTGTCCGCAAAATATATGGTACATTTTGCTGTAGAGAAATATAACAATAATCAACTGGAAGATGTAGCCTACTTTGAGCCATACTATCTAAAAGAATTTATAGCACAAAAATCACACGTAAAAGGATTGTATTAAGATGGGAAAAAATAAATTACAGAGATTTGCCGAGAATTTAACATTTGATAACCTTTTTCAGGTACCATATGATGAGATAAAGGATAAAGATTTCTTTTTGAAAGGTAAATGGAGAGAAGAATACTTTCACAATGATAATCCGATAGTTTTGGAACTTGGCTGTGGAAAAGGAGAATATACAGTAGGCTTGGGAGAAAAATATCCTGAGAAGAACTTTATAGGAATAGATATAAAAGGAGCAAGACTTTGGAGAGGATGTAAGACTGCATTTGAAAACAAGATGAAAAATGTTGCCTTTCTTCGTTGTCATATACAGATGATTGCTTCATATTTTGAAAAAGATGAGGTAGATGAAATCTGGATAACATTCCCAGATCCTCAACTGAAGAATGAAAACAAGAGATTGACAAATCCTAGGTTTCTAAATAGATATGCTTTGGTGTTAAAGAAAGATAGTATTCTTCACTTAAAGACAGACTCAAGAGAATTGTATGATTATACTTGCGAAACTCTTCAACAGGAAAATCACGGCATAGTCTTTGCTACAGGAGATTTGTACAATACAGACTTTAATGAAGATGTAAAAGACATACAAACACATTATGAAAAAATGTATTTGAAAGAAGGCAAGCCTATCAATTACATCAAATTTAAACTATAAACAGCAGATAATAACTAATAAAAACATACGAATATGAAAAAGACAATCTTAACATTAGCACTTATCTTCTCAGGCGTTACTTTGTTTGCACAAAGCGCAGAAGAAACTTTGAACAAGTGGATATCTACTTATTCACAACTAAACACTGAAAAGAACTGGGACGGAATGATTGCCAACTTTAATCAATGTATATCAGAAGTTCCTACTTGGGATATCGCATATTATTACAAAGGCTTGGCAGAATATAACAAAGACCAATTCCAAGCATCTGCAGCTAGCTTCTCAGAATTTATCTCTAAAGCTCCAGCAGACAGAAGTATACTTATGAAAGCTTATATGTTTAGAGCACAAGCTTTCAATAAACAAGGTCTTTCTCAACAAGCTCTAGCAGATTGTGAAGAATTGTTGAAAGAAAATCCTAATGACAAAGATGCTATCTTGGAAAAAGCTAATGCTCACATGGCAATGAAAGATTATACTGCTTACATAGCAGACCTTGAAGCAGCAGTAGTTTTGGATGCAAACAATGCCGATCTTTATAAAAACATAGCTTCAGCATACGGTATGCAACAAAACTGGCAAGGTGTTGTAGATAACTATACAAAAGCTATCGCAATCAATCCTAATGAAGCTTCATACTACAACAACAGAGCATTTGCTTACTATTCATTGAAAACTCCAGAAGGTTATCAGGCAGCAGTTGCAGACTACAACAAAGCAGAAGAACTAGGTATTACAACAGCTCAACTTTACAACTATAGGGCAGCTATCAACAATGGTTTGAAAAATTATGAAGCAGTAATTGCGGACTACAACAAATTATTGGAAATGAATCCTAGCGATGTGAAGACTACTTACTCAAGAGCTATGGCTTACTACAAATTAAACAAGTTTAAAGAAGCTATCGCAGACCTTGACAAAGTATTGGCTGCTCAACCAAAGAATGTAAACGCATTAAAACTTAGAGCAAATTGCCGCAACAAAGTAGGTGATGCAAAAGGCGCTCAAGCAGATGCAGCTTTGATAAAAGAATTGACTGGCGCAAAATAAACTGAGAAAATAGTCAGTATCTTAGAAAATTTAGTTAACTTTGCAACCTTGAAGATTTATCTTTGAGGTTGCTTTGTTTTTTAGCATACCCAAAGATTTAGAAATAAAAACACGAAAAATAAAATACATTTTTATTATGGCAGACGAAAGATTGTTCAACGAGTTTCCAGAAGTTTCTACAGAGGCTTGGGAAGCTGCGATTGAAAAAGACTTGAAAGGAGCTGATTACAACAAGAAGCTTATCTGGAAAACAAACGAAGGCTTTGATGTAAAACCTTACTACAGAGCTAATGATATAGAAGATTTAGAATATTTGAAGTCTAACCCAGATGAAAAACCATTCGTAAGAGGTTACAACAAACAAGCTAATGAATGGGATATACGTCAGGATGTTGACACTTGCGATTTGCAAGAACAAAATACTATCTGTCTTGAAGCATTGGATAGAGGAGCAAACTCTATTGGCGTTAATGCAGAAAAGGTAGAGACAGAAGCAGACCTAGACGTATTGTTCAAGGGAATAGAAGTTCAAATGATAAAGGTAAACTTTGTAAAAGCAAAGAACTTCTTGAAACTTTTGAAACTTTATGTTTCATTTGTAGCAAAACGTGGTCTTGATGCAAAGAAACTTGAAGGTAGTATCAGTTTTGATCCATTCTTCTGTGCCTTGAAACACGGAAAATTCTGCGCTCCATACAATGAACTTATGGACGAACTTGCAGAAACTATACGTTACGCTATGGAAAACTTGCCATTGTTTGACGTTGTAGCCGTTAATGGTAAAATGTTCCGTGACGCAGGTTCTTCTATTACACAAGAACTAGGTTTCTCTCTAGCTGCTGCTAATGAATATATGGCAGAAATGACAGACAGAGGTTTGTCAGCAGACGAAATAGGAGAGAGAATGATGTTCTACTTCGCAACAGGTGGTAACTACTTCTTTGAAATAGCAAAAATCCGTGCAGCACGTTTGCTTTGGTGTAAGATCTCTGAACAATACCAAGGTGCAACAGAAAAAGCAGCACGAGTACACCTTCATAGTGAAAACACACAATACAACAAGACAGTATTTGATGCTCACGTAAATCTATTGAGAACAACTACAGAAACAATGTCCGCTGCAGTTGCAGGTGCAGACTCTATTTCTGTAACTCCTTTTGATATTGCTTTGAGAAAGAGTGATGAGTTTTCTCGTCGTATAGCTCTTAACCAACAGATACTTCTTAAGGAAGAATCTTATCTTGATAAAATAGTTGACCCTTCAGCAGGTTCTTACTACATAGAAACTCTTACAAACAATATAGCAGAACAATCTTGGAAACTATTCCAAGAAGTTGAAAAACTTGGTGGTTTTGCTAAAGCAATAAAAGAAGGTTTCGTTCAAGATCAGATAGCAGAAACAGATGCTAAGGTAGCAAAAGATTTGGCTAGAAGAAAACAAGTAATCGTTGGAACAAACCAATATCCTAACCTTGCTGAAACAGAGATAAACGTAGAAGAATGCAAATGTTGTTGCAAGGCTGATGAAAACCCAGACTTCAAAGTATTGCCATTCCGTAGAGAAGCAAAACCATTTGAAGATTTGCGTTTGAGCGTAATGCGTGCAGCTAAGAAACCTTCAGTATTTATGTTAGGTTATGGTAACCTTGCAATGCGTAATGCAAGAAGCGGTTTCTCAACTAACTTCTTCGGAACAGCAGGCTACCAGATGAAGACACAAAACTTTGACAACGCAGCAGAAGGTGCAGAACAAGCTTTGAAAGAAAATCCAGATATTCTTGTTCTTTGCTCTTCAGACGATGAATATATGGAAATGGCTAAACAAGTCCTTCCAGTTGTTAAGGGTAAAATCAAACATATCATCGTTGCAGGCGGTTTAGCAGAAGATGTTACTGCAGAACTTAACGCTATGGGCGTAACAGATTATATCCACGTAAGAGTAAACGTTCTTGAAACTCTTCAAAGATATACTGCAGACTTGGTAAAATAAGATTTAGTCGAAAACTAAACCAAAATATTAAAGCACCATTCCTCACACGGAGTGGTGCTTTTGTTGTTCTGTCTTTTGATTCTAATGTTATTCTATCACTGATAGAATATTATTAACCCTTCGTTTCAGAATAAAAACATCAAATGCTAGGAAAATAACTCTTCGTTTTAGAAAAATAAAACGAAGAGTTATTTTTCTAAAACGAAGTTTTATGAATATG
>JAGHSX010000149.1 GCA_018065645.1 Candidatus Scybalousia scybalohippi | reverse complement strand
AACGAAGCTAAGAAAGCATAAAAAGAGGCATAAAAGATAAATAAATATAACGAAAAGGCAGAGAAGGAAGCTAAGAAAGCAGAAAAAGAGGCAGAAAAGATAAAGAAAGAAAAGGAAAAGGCAGAGAAGGAAGCTAAGAAAGCAGAAAAAGAGGCAGAAAAGATAAAGAAAGAAAAGGAAAAGGCAGAGAAAGAAGCCGAGAAAGCTGAAAAAGAAAGAAAGGCAAAAGAAAAAGTAGAAAAGGAAAGAGCAAAGGCTGAAAAAGAAAAACAGGATATGGTTAACGACTACAACGACGTTAAGAAAGCCATAGCAAAACTTGAAAGAGAACAGACAAAACTTACAGAAGAGTTTGTAAAAGCTCAAAACAAGAATGATGTAAAGAAGACTGAAAAGATATCAGCCAAATTGCAATCTATCTCTGAAAAGAGAGTGAAACTGGATGAAAAACTTCAAAAGGCAGAAGCAAAACTAAAGAAAGCTAAAATAAAATACTAGAAAACAATAATGAATAAGGTATTAAGAATATTAAGTTTTGTAATGATTATGGTAGTCTTTGCTGCTTGTTCCAGTAAAGATGATAAGATAGATTTTAATAAACTGTCAAACGAAGAAAAGATAGCTTTACTAGATGCTCGTATAAAGGAGAATCCAAAAGATGCTGCATTGTATTTCCAACGTGCAACAATCTTTCACGAAATGGGTAATACAAAGGAAGCTTTGTTTAACGTAAGAAAGGCGATAGAGTTTGACAAGAAAAAAGTTGAATACTATATTCTGGAAGCAGATGTTTTCTTTGAAAGAGGCGAAACATCTATGGCATTTGATGCTTTGAACCAAGCTATAAGCGTTGATAAGAAAAATCTTGATGCACACTTGAGAATGGCAGAAATAAGCCTTGACCTTCAAGACTACAATAGAGCAATGGAAAGCCTTAAGAATGTACTTGATATAGACAAAGTGAATGCAAAAGCATACTTTATGAGAGGAATGATATTTAAGGAAACAGGCGATACTTTGCGTGCTGTAGAGGATTACAAGAAAGCCATAGAATACAAGTCAGACTACGAACAAGTGTTTGAAGAACTAGGTAATCTGTATGCTGTCAAGGGTGATGGTCTTGCCGTTGACTACTACAAGAGTACAATAAACATCAACCCAAAGAATGTAAATGCTATGTACAACCTTGGTCTGTTCTATCAGGAAAATGGTGCAATACAGCAGGCTTTGGATATGTATCAAAGAGTATTGAAGATAAATCCTGGATATGCTAATGCTATCTATGCTGTAGGTTATATCAACTATGAAGAAAAGAAAGACTACAATACAGCTTTGGATTGCTTCAACAAGACTATAAAAGCAGACAGTTTATACTACGAGGCTTATGGCTCAAGAGCAAAAGTTTATCAGAAACTGGGTAAAACTGCTGAGGCAAAACAGGATTTGCAAACCTACGAGAGAATTAAAAACGCTGTAACTCAACGTTAATAAAAAATTGTTGAAAACTTTATTAAAAAATATTTAGCGAATAACAAAAAACATCGTATCTTTGCAAGAAATATAATAGAGAAATGAGAAAACAAGCGATACATATTGTTATGTGTAAGAAAGAGAATAAGTGCTCTTTACCTTGTATTTCTTTTTTCATTTGATAAGAATTAGAAACGGCTTTTTATTTAAAAGGTCGTTTTCTTTTTATAATAGAGGATAGAAAATAAAACATTATACTATGACAAATCTAAAGGGTAAAAATCTGATTTCAATCACAGATTACACAAAAGAAGATTATTTGACAGTTCTTGATTTGGCAGAAAAATTTGAAAAAAATCCAAATCAGCCAGTATTAGCAGATAAAGTTGTCGGTTCTTTGTTCTTTGAACCATCTACTCGTACTCGTCTAAGCTTTGAGACTGCTGCAAACCGTTTGGGAGCAAGAGTTATCGGTTTCTCAAATCCAGCAGCTACTTCTTTGCAGAAGGGTGAAAGCCTTCACGATACTATCATGATGGTTTCTTCTTATACAGACATCATCGTTATGCGTCACCCAAGAGACGGAGCTTCTCGTTATGCAGCAGAGGTTTCTCCAGTTCCATTGATTAACGCAGGAGACGGTGCAAACCAACACCCAACACAATGTATGCTTGACCTTTACTCTATAAGAAAAACTCAAGGCACATTGGAAAATCTTCAGATAGCTATGGTTGGTGACCTTAAATATGGTCGTACAGTACACTCTTTAGTTCAAGCTATGAGCAACTTTGGTGCAGAGTTTCACTTTGTATCTCCAGAGTCTTTGGCTATGCCTCAAAACGTGAAGGATTATGCAGAAAAAGCTGGTTTGAAGTGTCACGAATACCGTAAACTAGAAGATGTTATTCCATTTGCAGATATTATCTACATGACAAGAATCCAGAAAGAAAGATTCCCAGATGTATTGGAATACGAAAAGGTAAAAGACTCATACATTCTTAATGCAGCTATGCTTAAAGGTTGCAAAGACAATATGAAAGTTCTTCACCCACTTCCACGTGTAAATGAAATAGCTATGGATGTAGATAAAACAAAATATGCATACTACTTCCAACAGGCTAAAAACGGTATGTTTGTAAGACAAGCTTTGATATCTTCAATCCTTGGATATGCAGACCAGATAAAATAACCCTTAAAACAGAAATAATTATGACAACAAATAATAAAGAACTTATCGTAAAGAAAATAGAAAACGGTACAGTTATAGACCACATCCCAGCAGACAAAGTGTTTGACGTAGTGAGAATACTTGGCTTGGATAATGTAAAAGATGAGGTTTTGATAGGCACAAACCTTGAAAGCAAGAAGTATGGTGTTAAAGGTATAATCAAAGCTACAAACAAGTTCTTTGACTGTGAAGAAAAAGACAAACTTGCTATCATAGCTCCTACTGCTACACTTATCACCATCAAGAACTATGAAGTAATAGAAAAGAAAAACTTAAGCCTTCCAAAAGAAATTCATAAGATAGTGAAATGTATCAATCCTAACTGTGTTACAAACATAGAGGAAATAGATACAATATTCAATGTGACAAACGAAGATCCACTTACTATTCAATGTCACTATTGCGAAAAGACTATGACAGACATAAAGTTTAACTAGTCGTCTGCCCAAGATTTATTAAAGGACTTAAATTAAGTTAAAGGCTTGCTGTCAAACAAAATGGCAGCAGGCTTTTTTCTTTGTTTCTTATGTAATAAAGGGGGCTAATGAACTTGATTCTTAGCATGAAAACTCACTGAATACTAAAAAAAATAAATATATTTTTGTTATGTAAGAAAAAAGTTGTACTTTTGCAAACTCAAATTGGCTTCTAAGTATATGTTTGAGAAGAAAGATTATGTCATACAGATTAGTAAATTAGTAAAGGGTGAAAACCATTTACAACTACTGATAGACAGAGAGTTATTTGAAGAGTTTGAATGCGAGGATGCTTTAGCGATAGACGTAAAGCTGGATATGCAAGTGATTAAAAATGAACGAATGATAGAGTTTCATTTTTCTTTTGCTGGTACTATGCAAGTAGAGTGTGGAAGATGCTTATCTCCAGTAACTTTACCTATCGAAAAGACAAGCGATTTGTATGTTAAGTTTGGAGAATCCTACGATGAGCCAGACATTAACGAGTGGATAATACCAGAGGGGGAGAACGATATAGACATCCTTTCATACGTATACGAGGAGCTGAGAGTAGAGATACCTATTTCTCCTGTTCACAAGAATATTGGAGAATGTGATAAAGAAATGATAGAAAGACTTGAAAAGAACAACTTGGAGAGTCAAAAAGATAAAGAAGAGATTGATCCCAGATGGGAAAAATTGAAAGGTTTAAAAATAAATTAAAATTTTAATAAAATGCCACATCCAAAACACAGATTCTCACAAACGAGAACAGCAAAAAGACGTTCACACGATAGAGTTGAATCAGTTCAATTGTCAACTTGCTCAAATTGTGGAGCAGTTATTGAATCACACAGAGTTTGTCCAGAATGCGGATACTATAGAGGTAAATTAGCTATCGAACCTGAAAAGGATAAATCTGTAAAATAACACATAAACCTTATATCTTATGAGAATAGGGTTAGATGTTATGGGTGGCGATTTCGCACCCGAAGCTATTGTAAAAGGTGCTTGTCTTGCAGTTGATGAACTTTCATCATCAGATGAACTAGTTCTCTTCGGCAAGCAAGATGCAATAGAGAAGATACTTGCAGAACAAGGCGTGGCAAAGGAAAAATTTGTCATAGTAGATTGTTCTGAAGTTATAGATATGCACGACCAGCCTATCAAGGGCTTTACAGCAAAACCAAATTCAAGTCTTGCTGTAGGTTTTTCATATCTAAAGAAAGGTCAAATAGATACATTTGCTTCAGCAGGAAACTCTGGAGCTATGCTTGTAGGTACTATGTATAGCGTAGGTCTTATGGAAGGAGTCCTTAGACCTTGTCTTGCTGCATTGATACCAAAAGCAAAAGAAGGTGTTACAGTCCTTTTGGACGTAGGTGTTGACACAGACACTAAGCCTGAAACTTTGTATCAGTTTGGTCTTTTAGGCAGTTGCTATGCAGAATGTGCTCTTGGCGTTAAGAATCCTCGTGTAGCTCTTACAAACATAGGGGAAGAAGATGGTAAGGGAAATCTACAAAGCAAGGCTGCTTTTCAATTGATGAAAAATTCCACTTACAACTTTGTGGGCAATGCAGAGCCAGTAGAAATCTACAAAGACAACGTAGATGTAATGGTATGTGATGGTTTCGTAGGTAATCTTCTTATGAAGAACATAGAAGCTTTCGCTCGTATCATTGCCAAGAGAGGTATGGTTGATGACTTTATCAAGAGATTCAACTACGAGATCTATGGTGGTCTTCCACTATTGGGAGCTAACGGCGTAGTAATCGTAGGTCATGGAGTATCAAATGAAAAGGCTATCAAGTCTATGGTGCTTCAGTCAAAGAATATCTATGAGTCAAACATCATCAACAAACTGAAGGCAGAGTTGCAGGTAAAAAAATAAGAAAGTAATAGTAATGTCTAAGATACACGCTAAAATCACAGCCGTAGAAGGCTATGCTCCAGAAGACGTCATCACAAATGACGATTTAAGTAAGATGGTTGATACAAATGACGAGTGGATTATGTCTCGTATTGGTATCAAAACACGTCACATACTTAAGGGAGATAAAGGTCCTTCTGACATGGCTAAGATTGTTGTTGATAGAATCTTGCAAGACAAGGGTATCTCTCCAGAAGAGATAGGTCTTGTTATTTGTTGTACAGTTACACCAGACATGCCTTTCCCAGCTACAGCAAACATAGTTGCAGACAAATGTGGAATCAAGAATGGATTTGGTTTCGACATCAACGCTGGATGTTGTGGTTTTGTCTACGGTTTGACTACAGCTACCAAATACATTGAAGCAGGTTTCGTAAAGAAAGCTATCGTCATAGGAGCAGAGAAGATGACATCTATCGTTAACTACGAAGATAGAGCAACTTGTCCAATCTTTGGTGATGCAGCTGCAGCAGTATTGTTGGAAGCAACAGAAGAAGAAGGTGTAGGTGTAATAGACGAAATACTTCACTCAGACGGAGTAGGTGTAAAACATCTTCATCAGGTAGCAGGTGGTTCTTGTCACCCAGCAAGCATAGAGACTGTAACAAACCGTCAACACTTCATCTATCAAGAAGGACAAGCAGTCTTCAAATGGGCTGTTGTTAAGATGGCAGAAGTTACAGAAGAATTGTTGGAAAAGAACAATATGCAAAAGTCTGACATAGACTATCTTCTTCCACACCAGGCAAACCTTCGTATCATAAAGGCAACAGGGGATCGTCTTGAGTTGAAACCAGAACAAGTTCTAGTCAACATAGAAGACTACGGTAATACTACATCAGCTACTATCCCTATGCTAATGTATCAAAACAGAGATAAATTCAAAAAAGGAGATAATCTTATCCTGACAGCATTTGGAGCAGGATTCACTTGGGGCTCTATTTTGGTAAAATGGGCTCTATAAAGCTTACCTTTTTAGGAACAGGAACTTCGCTAGGCGTACCCATTATTGGATGCCCTTGCGAAGTTTGTTTGTCTAAAGACCCTAGAGATAAGAGGTTGCGTTCTTCTGTCTTTGTGGAGGTGAGCCATGAGGGAAAGACTGTAAACCTTTGCATAGACTCTGGTCCAGACTTTAGAGAGCAAGTCCTAAGAGAAAAGATAGAGAGAATAGATGCAATCCTTCTTACTCATGAACACCGAGACCATGTAGCAGGCTTGGATGATGTGAGAGCTTTCAACTACATACAGCAAGGAGCTATGCCAGTCTATGGTAATGACTTGGCTCTGGAAGGGCTGAAGAAGATGTTCTACTATTCTTTTGGCGAGAGTGCTTATCCTGGAATACCAGAGTTTGAACTCAAAGAGATAAACAAAGACAATTCTTTTAACATACAAGGAGTGGAGATAACGCCTGTGGAGGTGCTTCACAACAAACTCCGCACCCTTGCATACCGTATAGGCAAGCTGGCTTACATCACCGATGCCAAATACATTTCTGCAGAGGAGGAAAAGAAACTGTATGGCGTAGATGTGTTGGTTGTTAATGCTTTGAGAAAAGAAACGCATTTCTCTCATTTCTGCCTTGAAGAAGCGTTGGCTCTCATAGATAGAGTGAAACCTAAGGTAGCATACCTTACCCACCTTTCACATCACATGGGTCCATACAAAGACTACCAGAAAGAACTCCCAGACAACGTACACCTGGCATACGACGGTTTAAGTATTACAGCAGAATATTAAGAAATAAAGAAAGAGCAGACCTTTTTTTTCGGTCTGCTCTTGTTTTTTTAATAAATTGTAAGTACCCTCAATAAATAGGATTAGCTATTTTTTTGTGGGTGAACAGGTAGCTGAATACCTTTGACGTTAAGGTCACGTTCTGAGATTTGAACATCTTTCAAACTTTTCTTGAACTCTACTCCAGGAAGGAAACGGCAAGAAACTCTTCTAACTGTGTCTGTTGTAACGTCATCCAAAGTGTTTTGTGCTGTAGCATTAAGCTGAGGAATGAAAGCTCCAAGCATACCAAATTTAACTGCAGAGCCATTCATCACGTGAGCAGATATAGTCATTTCCAAAGCCTTTAATACTGCTAACATATCTGGATATGAAACAGTAGTAGCATTGCTCACCTCTTTAGCGATAGTGTCTAGAGAAATATCTTCATTTCTCCACAATCTAGCCAAATACTTTGTTCCTGGATTATCGCCTGTAGTGATAGTTCTTTTAACTTTTACGTAGTTTATCATACGCTTTTAAAATGTTTTTTGGTTAATAAATAAAGTTTAACAAATCAGTCTTATCTAACTGATTTTCATAATACAAAGATACAAAATTTTCACGAAATATGCAAGCGTCTAAATAAAATATTTGGCATTCCTAAAGATTTTACTTAATTTTGCTTTAAACTAAAAAGAAAGAAAAAATGAAAAACAAATTAGATATATTGGCGATAATGTCTCGTATAAAAGACTACGAAATAAAAATGGGTATAATACGAGGAGAGGCTGATATGTATGAACAAGGAGGATACTTTGCTGCATCAAATAGTTTATATGATAAGATAAAAGAGATAGAGGAAGATATGCGTAAAGATGACTTGCTAAAAAATCATCTTGATATATTGGATAACTGGAACGGTTTCAAAGATCTTTATTATGCTCGCCCTTTGCTTCTATATACTGGTATGGAATATGAAAAGAGTATAGAAAAACAAGCTGAAGATTTTGTAGCGTGCATGCAAGTTTTTGTTGAATTGATTCTTGATAATGCGCCTAAGGATGTAGAAAAAACTAAAGAAGAACCTATAGATTCCATTTTATCAACAGAAAAGGTTAAGAAATATCTGGACAGAGCAGTAAAGGTGAATCTAATCAAGCAAGATGATGACGGAATCCATTATTCATATGCCAAGGATAAAGAGTTTACTCTCATATCTTTAGATTATTTTTTAGAAGAACTTGCAAAAAAAATCGGTAGAGAAAATGACAAATTTGCATTGTTTAGACCGCTATTTAGGGATAAAAATATAGGCGAAAGGATAAAAGATAAGAGAAAAAACACCCCTGAAAACTCCCAAGGGGGTAAAAATTTACAAATAAAAGGGAAAGACAAGATAGACGGTATACTAAAGAACTAAACATATCTAAGAGATTTTTTTTCATTTTTTTTCATACCAGGGGGTACACAGTGGGTTGTGTGCCCCTTGTTTTTTGTGCAATTTTGCATCATCAATTGATTGGTCAAAGTGACCGCCGTTAACGGAATATTATTAACAAATAAAAACAATAAAACAATGAAAAAAAATTTAATATACAAATGCGAATCCTGGAAAGAGGGTGAAGTTTTTAAACCAGGAAAAGTTATTACTCCTATGAATGTATATGGAGAAAATTTCTGGAACAAATTTATAGATGAAGTAAAAGATAAAGTAGAAAAACCAGAAGTGGCCCAGAAGGGAGAAAAAGGTGGAATACTTTATGTAACACTTAAAGAGGGTGCTCCTATGCTTCGCTCACAAGAAAATTATAAAGGATTACACATCTGTGCATTCGATATAGATGATTATCAAAACGATGTTAAGGTGTTGTTTGAGAAACTAGAAGAAAGTAATTTAAATTATCTAATTTACACCACACATTATCATCTTACTCAATTCAAAGAGTATACAAAAAGATTTAGGGTAGCAATCCCTTTATCTAAAGAAGAAGATTTAAAATCTTATCGAAACATTAAAATTCAGATAATGAACTTACTTTCTTTAACAGAAACAGATTTAAAGGATAAATCAAATAACACTGTTTCACAGGTAGAATATCTACCTACTCTGCCAAATGAAGAAGCAAGACAAAATTATCGGTATGCATATAAAACAAGTGGTAAGCACTTTGAATATGATAATACAAAAGTGTATGCTCCAAGTGTTAAAACATATACAAAATCTCAAAACATAACATACACCTCAAACTCTACATACACTGATACATATATAAATACATACTCTTTAGCATCATATACTTTTGAAAAAGAGTATTCAATAAAAAAAGCAATAGATACAATTCTTGTCCCTCGAAAGATATATATTCCTGAAGGATACAGATATAAATACTATAGCTCCAATTCTGAAGCAGGAGTAGAAATATATGATAATCATATAGCTTCTTTCCATTCAAGTAAAGATCCCATAGGAAGATATGGAAATATCTTGCATGCATTTGACGCATGTGTATTTAGCCTTTATGGAAGGTCTGGAGAAGATTTTCCAGTAGATAATCTGGACTATTATAGAGATAAGTTTCAAGATTATATCTTAAAACAAGGTATCATAACAAAAGAAATGATGCAAAAATATCAACAAGAATATATAAATCTAAAACAAATAAAAGATGAAGAATAAAAAGAACAAACAAAAGATTTGTGCAGGTTTAAAGCCTGCACAAACTATTGAACAATTGAAACGTGTATTAGATAATGATAAGAATTTTAAAGACTCTATATGTTTCAATGAATTGTCCAATACATTATGGGTAAAAAATCAATTACCTTGGAATAAGGAATGCAATAGAAGATTTTTAGATTCAGATATTTCTCAATTGAAAAGAAATATGCAAAACCATTATCCTAAAATCAAAGTAACAAAAGAAATAATGGAAGATGTTTTTAATACTTTTAGAGATGAGAGAAAGTACAATCCTGTAAAAGATTATCTAAAAAATCTAAAATGGGATGGAAAAAAAAGGATAAAAGATATACCTCAAATGGTATTTCTACAAGATCCAAATGTTTTTGATTCTGAAGTTTTTAAAATCCTTTTACTTGGTGCAATCCATAGAATAATGGAACCAGGATGTAAATTTGATTATATGATAATTCTATATGGACCACAAGGATGTGGTAAAAGCACATTCTTTTCAAAACTTGCTCCATTTGATTATCTTTACACAGACCAGATAAAAATACACACTGGCTGTAATTCTGAAAATAAGGATATAGAACAATTACAAGGTAAACTCATTTGTGAGTTTGGTGAACTAGCTGGCACAAAAGGTGCCAGTATAGAACACATAAAATCATTTTTAACCAGAACAAGTAATACCTCACGATTGGCATACGAGAGAAATGCTGCAGATTTCAAGGTATCACAAATTTTTGTGGGTTCTACAAATAACAAAAAATGTTTACCTATAGATACAAGCGGAAATAGAAGATTTTTAATAGTGGATTTAAATAATACAGATAAAGATTCTTATGATATATGTCAAAATGTTAATAAGGTTATGACTCCAAAATATAGAAATCAATTATGGGCAGAAGCATTGGAATTGTATAAAAATCAAACTCAATGTCACTTGTCTAAACAAATGGAGAAATTAGCAGAAGAAAGAAGAGAATCTTTTGAAGAAAAAGATACTTGGTATGATTTGATTAAGCAATTTTTAAACAAAGAAATTAAAGATATGAAGCAAAACAATAAAACCTTTAAAAACTTAACAAAAGAAGATATTTACAATAATGCAATATCTAATACTATAGTT
>JAGHSX010000156.1 GCA_018065645.1 Candidatus Scybalousia scybalohippi | reverse complement strand
ATCATTATCATTCCATTCTTTAGATTCTTTCACAAAATCATATCCATAATCCATACAGGCTTGTTTAATTTCTTTTTTTAAATGTTCATTTAGTTTTAACATAATCTTTTATTTTAATTTGTTATTACTTATTTATTTTGGCAGCGAGTGCTGGATTTGAACCAACAATCGCGGTTTTGGAGACCGCTTCAGGATTTTGAAGATCCCTTAGTACGCCATTACGACTCGCTGTGTAGCTATCTTTTTTGTACAGTAAAGATAGCAAAAAATCTGTTTAAATGCAATTAAATCTGCAAGTTAACAACATTCTGAAGATAGAAATTTTTCATCTTGAACTTGATCCCAGCCCTGTCGTAGTTCGACATTTGCACTTTACGTAAATGATTCAATTTCACACCCTCATTAAGAATTCTCTCACATACATCTGCTGGATACGTACTTTCAAGAACCTTCTCAATAGAAATTGTATTATTTTTTGTATCAACATTCTTTTGAACAAAATTCAAGAATGCTGCTAGTAACAAAATATACCACTTAATCTCATAATAATTATGAGTTGGATGTAAAAAACGAAATTCCACAGTTTTATGACATTCTCCTGAAATTAGGTGCATAATATTCATATTAAAATATCTTCCATGAACTTCCCACTTACGAATTTCATCTTCATCGAAACGATTAGGCTGATAGAGAATACCATCATCTTCTACATATTTATTACCAGTAGTTCGTTCATAGAAACTTCTGAATATAAAATATGATGGATATGGACGATTATATGCCTTTCCATTAGATTTATAATTCTCAACTTGATAACACCATTCAGGTAGATATTGTTCAATTTGATTCTGGAATATATTCCAATACTTCATGAGCTTCTTTATATACGGAATTTGTACAGGAAATCCTCCAAAATGAATATGTAGAGAACAATCCTTATCATAGTCCGTATATGTCTTTAAAAGCTCTAAATGAGTCTGTATTTGATTAAATTCCTTATATTCCATTGGGAAGGTAACATATTCATGACCAGTAATCGAACCATCATACAATGGAACTAAATTATATTTCAAACAATCTAGCCACGGAATATTACCACAACTGGTCTCATATTCCAATCCCATAGTATACTGTTTGATATATTCGAATTCAGGATCAACTTCATTTAAAATGATATTCTTTGGAATACTAATTTTACAGAAATTATAGTTCTTTCCAATAGGATAATTAAAATTCTGATTGCTTCTCCTCTTGACATTATCAGCATACTCTTGAACTGTAGTATAACAGTTTGAGCTATTCATCCAATACAATGGAACTGTACAACAGTTTTTATTAAATAGATAATATAATCGATTATGAATTTCAATTGGAACCATTTCATAACTTGTTTCAAAGAATCCAAATTCGCAATGTTTATTATCCATGTATACAATTCCATACTGCAGACCCATTAAAATGTCTTGAGGCTGCCATTGTCTTCTAGTATGATTATATATTTGTCTCATTTGTTGCAATTGATATTAAAATAGGAACAATAGATTCTTCGATTTCATCGAAATTGTATGTAACAGCACCAGCAACTTTCTTGAATTCTTCTGCAGCTTTAAATCTATCAGAATATACAGCTGACCATCCACTTTCATTTATAGTGACTTTTCTACATCTATCAAATAATATATAAAATTCAGTATCATGAGCAGGCTCATATTCAAAATTGCTATTAACCATCATAAAATTATTCTGAATCTTTACAATATTATATGAAAAATAATCGATAATTGCTGGATAATTCTTTAGTACAAAATCGTTTTCTACAAATAAATTTGACATATCTTCGAGGAAATCATAACATGCTTTATTATAGAGAAGTCTTCCATAATAGAAATAATAATTCTTTCCGCACTTTAGATCTGACACGGAACCTCCATCATATAAATTCATTTCACCATGAGCCAACTTATCACCCAAATAATACAAACCATCAGTATCATGATACTTAACTTGATTGCTTGGATTCGCACTTCCCCAAAGATCATTATAATAGTCTGCATAATTGGGATAACCCCAATAGCCACTATAACCACTTGTAGCAGGCTTAGTCGTAATCTTTAACTTAGTTCTATCATATTCCTGAATCAGATGAATTGTATTATCAGATAACTCAATCAGAGAATTTACTGGAAATGTATAAATTGTACTATGATGACTGATACAACGAAGAGAGCAATACATAGAAGAGAAATAGAAGTGCTTCTTATCCTTCATATAAAATAGAGGTCTTTCAGAATTCTCTTTTGTAGGATTCCATGTAGAATTACCCTTGAAGAACTTAATCGATGGTTTTTGACCTCGATAGTCAACAAAGATAAATACTGCAGTTCCTTCATATTCATTTAAAACATCATAGCCATGCTGATAGAAAATATTAGCCATGATTTGAGAATCGGACATATTACTTACATCCATATCAGGAAGATACTTTTTTGCTAAAACTTTAGAATTTGTAATTGTTCCATTATGCATCAAAACAAATTCGATTTTACCATCATTTTTTATGATGATAGGCTGTGCCTGAGCTTCTGTTACGGGATAGCCAACAGAAGCTTTACGGCAGTGAACCAATGCAATTGAAGATTTAGTAGGATAGTGAACAGTATTTGTAAAATCTCTGAAATCAGACCATTGCCCAATTCCATATTGTGCAAATCCGTCAATAAAAATTCCACATGAGTCTCCTCCTCTTTCATCATTAAGACTTCCGAGAATATCAAAATGACTTAAATTTAAAAATTCTTTTTCGGTAGTAATTATACCTGCTAATCCACACATAATTTAAAACGTTATATTATACAAATTAATAAGATGTCTTGCTAGAGTCTCATTAGAAGTATTGATACACTTCTGTACCAAATCCCCATCTGGCAATGGCATTCCGTCATTTACCATATCAATAGCAAGCTGAGTTTGTTTAAAAATCATTGGAAGATACTCATCATTCAACATGAAACTGCTGAGAGTTCTTGCTTCAACTCCGTACTTAGGATTGCGAAAACTTCCTGCCTGTCCGTAGAGAGTTCTACGGAAGGTGTCGCGGTCATATAGAATAGATGGTACTCCACAACACAAATCAAAGAATTTTATCAACTGAAGATTGGTTTTAATGTCTGGCTGATCATAGCCAATATGAATGTGAAAACCTGCAACTCTTTGATTATCAGCATATCCCTCAGGCTTTTCATTAGCCTTCTTAGTATAGGCATTAAAATCTGGCATACAGCCAATCTCGCTTGCCTTAGGATCTTTCAGCTGACTTGCTGGTACATTCATGGAAGCTTTACAGCAAATATCCAAATCAGGATTAACATTCTTTACCCAATTTCGAATCCAATTCTTCATATATTTAATAGATTCTACAAACTCATTAATTTCGGTACATGGAGGAATATTAAATTCTCCAAGAATACAATCGAGTTCTACTCCGAAGCCTTTAGGCATGCCATCAGTAAATGGCTTTCCCTTCTCTCCTGGAATAATACCAATTGCAGAAACTACTTCATTTGTTTTTGTATTAATAATAAACAATTCTGGATCAGCTCCGATAGTTACATTTTTTACCTTTTTCATAATTAAATTTTTAATAATTTTACTTACTTACCAACTCATTAATAATCTCATTGAGACGGATTACAATTTGAGATTCCTTACGCATCATCTCAGGATGTCCCTGAATAGCCAAACATTTTGGCTTATTCTCTTTATGATACAAAACAACCTCAGGTTCTACGAGTACTGCTAGTTCATCAATCTTATCACCTTCATATCGACACGATCTTTGTTCAGATGGATACATGAGAATATCATAATCCACCTTCATTTTTAAATCGTATGGATATTGCATTTGATGATGTGTACTAGTAATCTCATACTTTCTTTGAGTTCTTGGCTCATAGATTTCATGAGTTCCAAACATTGCATGATTTTGGACGTTCTGAATTAATAGACCGCCATTCATCACGCAGAGAAATTGTGACCCACGACAGATTCCAACCACTAACTGGTCAGTTCTGATTTTATCAAATACCTTCTTCTCATACAAATCTCTTCCGAGATTAGAATAAGTAGTTCGATGAGGTTTACAACCATACAATGATGGATCTACATCTTCTCCTCCTGTAAATAAAACTATATCTGCTTCTTCAATGTTCTTGGTCAGTTCACGATTATTAATAAAATCTGCATAATATGTCATGTCGCCAACAACATAAATCTTTTTTACATTTTCCATAATTAATCTCCTAAAATTATATTCTTATTTCTGTTATACCATTCTGTTACAATATTATTCAAAAAATCTGCATACTCATCTATCTGCTTAGTATTTAGAACTTCCATATTTTCAATCAATCGATAATATTTTGAATTGATATTCTTAAATATTTCTTTTCCATGAGGATTTCGATTAAAATTATTACGTAAATAATTAAACAAACATTTTGGATGCATTTCTTTTGGAACAACGTTTTCCTGTCCTATATTATGACACAATCTTCCATTAAAAAATAGTCCTAAATACATCTGAAACAATGTAACAATATTCAATTCTGGATATTCATTACGATGCTTCCATGCACTATATAACATTACATTAAATGGAAATTCATATACATATCTCAATAGAGTAACAATAAATAAGAAATATCGATTATCATGATTAAATTCAATTTGAATATAGTTATACTTCTTATCTTGATTAATTGAAATAATCTTAAATCCCATTTTATCTGCTACCCACTTAGAATATGCTATCATATCTTCATAACTCAGGAAACAATAATTCAATTCTTGTTGCTTATCACGAGTAAATCTAATTACAACATGACCTTTATTCTTACGAACTCCTCCAGAATAGCCTCTAGAGAAACAAACTCCCTCGATTTTTTCTTTTCCTGCTTTATAGGCACAATTGTAGCCTTTCATACTAAAATCTAAAAACATATTATCTATTTTTAAAATACTTATTTAAATGATTACAATAGTAATTTATACCATTATTAGCCAAACATGGAGCAGTATTACTTTCTACGATGATGAATTCATTATTACTGCATAAAACATCAAAACAGATGATATCCAATTTCATATTTTTCATTATCTTCTGACAATCTTCAATCATTGCGTCCCAGCATGCTGGTCGCTTTTCAGGATTCATTGCCAAAACAAAAACTGAATTATTAGCGTGCTTATGCCATTCAACATCAGCATCTTCTTTCAGTACTTTTTTACATGCATAGAAACATCCATTATTAACATCTACGTGTACTCGATATTCTTGTGGAAAGAAATAATACTTTTCAAAAACAAACTCCTTAAAATTCTGATTATCTAAAAAATCAATCATTTTTTCCATTGTATCGATATAATAGATATCATTACCTTTAGAAGAATGCTTATGTTTAGCTATAATAATTTTATGTTCTTTAAAAAACTCAATAATATTATTTTCTTTAACAGAATTAATCCACTCACTATGATGAATTCTTGCTTCGTCAAAACATTTCTTCATCAAAATTTTATTTGCTGATTTCCTAATTCCATCTATGGAATTGAGTTCAATATACTTAAACTTAGAAATCAAAGGAGTCGTGCTCCCTAGGCGCAATAAAATTCTTTTTGGAAGAATCATATTACGCAAAGGAGCACAGCTCGAATTTGGACTAAAAACACGCAATTTATACATATTACATATTGTCTCTTACATAAACATAACACCAATTAGCCATTTCCTTCTGAGTCATATTTGCATAATTTACTCCGACATCAAATCTAGTGTTCAGCATATTCATGATAAATTCAAGTTCATGTCTCTTCAGATGACTAAATGAAGTATCAGAGAATTCCTTAATCTTAGGCTCAATCTTAATCAACTTTATAAATAGCTTACCAAATGGCTTACCATTAAAACGATTAATAATAGGATTCTCCTGAATCTGAGGTGCATCTGGAACTGGAACTGGAGCTGGTCCTTCCTCGTTACGATCTGCTAACATCTCATCAAGAATACCTCCAGCTGGAACAGGATTATTATCATCGCGATCATCAACTGCAAAGTCGTCAAGATTCACAAAATTTACATTCATACGATTCTGCTGCATTCTATCAATATTAACAACATTTTCTTTCCATTCAGCTGCATTAGCTTTTACTTCAGCAACTGGATCGTCATCCAGATTATCAGGGAAAATTCTATTATTAATCTTCTTCTTTATCTTTTTGTCAAGTTCAAAACGTACCTTATCGTCATTCTGCTTCTTTACCATATCATCAGCAATTCGCTTTGCTTCCTTCTCCTGATAATCCTCATACTCTTTAGTAGACCACAGCAAATCATCAGGCAACCAAATTCCACTATCAGTAAAATATGGCATAGTATCTTGAGTATCAATTGATGTAATTTTCATCTTCTGCTCGAAATAATCGAAATCTGGGAAAATTACAAATCCTGTTTCCTCATTTACATAAACCTTAACATCATTAAATGTCTTCTTTTCATAGTTACCTTCAGCCTCAATAGTCTGAAAATTCTTAACTACTACGTCATCTCCAGTCTTAAATCTAATTCTTAATTCCATAATCTTTAATATTTTTAATTAATTAATAAAATTTTTACTTAAAAAAGGCATTATAACTAGCCTGACTAATAATACAATATTGTGCATTCTTAAACTCTTGAAGAGTTCTAGAATCTGTATAACTCATTGCTGAGCGCAAATAGTGTATAAAATTCTCTGTCCAACCTGCGAGAGTATATGTAACAGGTATAACACGTTCAATACCCTCAGAAGTCTTTAAAATAGTATTTCCTGTCTCCAGTTGAGCTCTCTTTGTAGACATACCATAATATACACGGCTACGTGCTTCAAAACACTCTCTTTGATTATTATAAATCCATTTTAGATTTTTTCCAGAAATAGGATTATTCTGAAGATAAATCTCAGGATTTACACAGGTAATAATATCAATAGGAGCACACGCTTCATAACATTGAGCAAATAGATTTCCTATCATCACATAATCTGCTCCCAACGCTAGAGCTTTAATAATCTTATCATAATTATCAAATCCTCCATCAGCGATAATATATGGAACACTCTTATACGGACATGAATCAAATCCCATCTTACGAGATGCCAAAATACACTGTTCGATATTCCATCTTTGATCTGCAACTTCCTTGATTAATGATGCTGTAGGATAGTAAACGGCTGAATTACAGGCAGTTATGCACATAGCACCGCTTCCAATGTTGCAGCGACAGAAATCAATTCCTGCTTTGGCATATTCCACATACGTTTCGGGATTTGCTATATTTCCAGTCATGATACATACGTGATAACCAAATCTTTCCTTTGCGTTTTGACATAAATCAATTAGAGATTTCATGTGACCATTGGCTATATCGATACATATATAATGAATTTCATCATTTTCAAAATCATGTGTAGATAGAGAATCTATAAATGTTTTAAATTCTTCTAATCCAAATGCAACGAATGTGCTTTTTGTCAATGTAACTCGTATACCATAATCAACACTTCGCGGAATAATTGTATTAATTTTATTTCGATTAAATAACTGCCAATTTTCTTCATTTATGACGGAGCTCATCGGAGCCGTGAACAGTGGCAACATTCCATCTTCATTAAATACGTGACATTCCGCCCTGTGTTCAATTGTGCTGATTCTTGCTGGAATCAGACTGATGTCGTTTAGTGCAAATTTCATAATTCTCTCTTTTAATTTTAATCTTCATTTTTCTTCATTTTCTTCATTTTCTTTTTACGTCGATTCAAATTTTCTTTTTCATCGGCATCAATAAATTTGAAAATTTCGTTTTCTTTAATTTTCATTGTTAAAAAAATTTAGTGGTTCTAATTTGTATATAGAATTTAGTGTTTCAAATTCACATTTTGAAACTATTTTAGTTACAGTAGAAGTCCTAAAATTGTCGATGAGTGCTGTCATGCCGACGGTGATTGGACGAATTATAACACCTACAGTTTCATATCCTGTATTGATAGCGTTAGGATGATTATTTTCCCTATACGGACTATCTTTCGCAACTCCTATCTTTGTAATCTTAACTAATTCTCCTGCTTTAAATGCATAACACGAATAATACAAATTTCTTAGATTTTCCAATACTGAATATTGATAATCAATTTTATTTTTATCACCAAAATGCTTAATATATAGCTTTTCAAATGCGATTAATTCATCTATACTGATGATTCTTAGATTATTAATTAGTTTCAACATTGCTTGATCAACATCGGCCATCTTGAAAATTGTCATTAAATTTTGATGATATCGAATTACACGTACAATTGCTTCTTTGACTTCAGGAATTGTATCCAAATTCTTTTCCAAAAATTGTTTAGCAATTTTTGCACTTTCAATTGATGTATTATTGATTGACTTCTTTCCATATTCATCTTTAGAAATTTTATTTGTCATACCTGTATTACATAGTAATGCAGCGTATGCAAAAATCATTTTTGTCAATTCGAAAATCTTTAAATTCAATACATCTTCTGTAAAATTCTTAGTTGAATAGAAAACATTTTGATTCTTAAAATTAATTTTCATCAATTTTTTAAAAATCGGAAATTTCTCTACATTTTCCCATTTGATGGTTTCTTTGTTTATATTATATATTTCCATAGTTTACATTAAAAA
>JAGHSX010000043.1 GCA_018065645.1 Candidatus Scybalousia scybalohippi | reverse complement strand
TGGGCAGTATTCAAAGGTAATTGCGACATTCCATATAGAAAACTAATCGTAGATAACAAGTGCGAATTTGAAAGTGCAAGTATCTACAAATCAGGTTATGTTGTTTGTGGTGTAGTTGGCTATCAAGACGATAAGCGTATGCCAACAATTTACACATCACCAGCATTAGTTCAAAAGGGAACTGATGAAGGCTGTATCGCACCAATTCCATCGCCTAGCGAATGGGAACAAGTAATAGAATATATGGCTAAAATTGAAAACTTTGAAACATATATTCCTGAAGGAACAAGTGATGAAAACAAACTTGTTAATAGTGAAGAACTTGAAAGAGTAGAAGGCGAAATTCCTACAAAGTATTCAGATTTAGAAAACGATAATCACACAGTTCAAGATGAACATTACATTCACACTGACAACAACTTTACTACTAATGAAAAGAACAAGTTAGCAGGTTTGGAAAATTACGATGATAGTGAGTTAAGACAAGACATTCAAGACATTCAAGATGTAATTCCTAGTCAAGCAACTACCGATAATAAACTTGCCGACAAAGAATTTGTCAATTCAAGTATCGCAACTAGCACAGCAACTTTTCAAGGAACATTTGATGTTGTAGAAGATTTAGGTTTAACTTATGAAGCAACACATTTGCAAGTTGAAACTGCGTTAGAAAGTATCGTAGGTTCAAAGACAAACAATGACTATGTATTTGTATTCTTCACAAATCCTACAACTGAAGTTATAGAAAAATACGAAAGATACAAATTCACAAGTGATGATAATTCTTGGAACTTTGAATACGTACTTAATAATTCAAGTTTTACATCAAATCAATGGGCTTCAATCAACAGTGGAATTACAAGTTTATTAGTTGCACAAATCACAACGAACAAAAATGATATAACAACTATTAATCAAAGTTTAACAGCATTAGCAAATAGAGTAGGAACTGCTGAAACAAATATCACAAATCTACAAACAGCGATTGGTAATGTTTATACAAAACAAGAAGCTGATTTAAAGTTTTTATTAAAAGAAACTTTTGATAATTTAGGAATTTCCATAGTTGATGGAAAAGTATGCCAAACATATATAGGAGAGTAATATGACACAAATTAGAGAACCTTTAGCAACTGACAAAACTTTGTCACAAGGACTTACTGCAATCAATGCTAAATTAGAAGTTATTGCGATTGTGCTAGGTCAAAAGTATTCTACTTCTTGGGCTAATGTTCAAAACATTATTCAAGAAGGAAAAGGACCTGAAATCTATCCTGTAGGTACACAATTCACAGTACATCACCAAACAATCGGTGATATTGTGCTTGATGTTGTTGCACATAATTACAACAAAAATTCTGCAGGTGTTTCTGTTCCTTCAATGACACTATTAGCACACGATAGAATTAAACAATTACAATTCGACCAAAGTGAAGCATTTTATTATGCTGAAGATGGATTAAGTGCTGGAACTTATCACTTTACAATCGCTACATCAGGAAGCTGGGCAGCAGGTACATATCAATTTACTTTAACACAAGATTTAGAAGCTGGTGGTGTATTACTATTTAGTGGAAACTCAGGTACTGCATTAACTTCATTAAAAGTAAATGCAAGAAGCTCAAGAAGTTCTACTACCAATAAAGAACAATGCACTATCACTGAAGGAAGTGGTGGTACTGAACTTACTGATTTGAACAATCTATCACGTGTATCTTATGGTTCAAATAACTATGCTCAATCAGCTTTAAGACAATGGTTAAACTCTGAAGGCAATGTAGGTTTTTGGCAACCACAAACTATCTATGATGTTTGCCCATCTTGGCTAAATTCAGAAAACGGATTCTTGCAAGGATTACCTGCTGAATTTAAGTCAGTAATTCAACCTTCATTAATTAATTGTCGTACTAATACAGTTTATGAAAGAGAAGGTTATAACGCTGGTAATAACAAATATACTTTAGCTGATAAAGTATGGCTACCATCTATGACCGAAGTTGGTCTAGGCGGTGACAGCGTGGAAGATACAACTATATTCCCTTACTATGTAGGTGCTACTGATACAGATAGAATTAAGTACGCTATTGGAACAACCTCCGCTGGCATCTGGTGGTTGAGGTCGCCTAGTCCTTCCGTTGCTTACAGTGTTCGCGTTGTGAATAGTAGTGGTGCATTGAGCGACTACACTGCTAACTATACCATCGGCGTTGTCCCCGCTTTCGTAATCTACTAATCTATAATCTCGCACGTTAGTGCGTATGAAATATGTCAGTAAGAGTAAGTGAAAGAAATAATGGAAAATTAATGGTTTTGGATAAGATGAGTAAGTTAGCAGTTTATACTATTCATACTTTGAAGAAAGAAAAAATTATTCCAAAAGGATATAGATGGCTTATATCCGAAAAAATAGCAAATGAATGTTTAGAAGCTCAATGTTGTATGAAACGAGCAAATTCAATTTATCCAAAAACTGCTTCTAAAGAATTATTAAATTATAGGATAATGCAGCAAAACGAAGCATATGCACATTTGGAAGCATTACTTATGTTGATTGATAATGCCTATAATTTGTTTGAAATCGAAGATAGGATTATTCACTTTTGGGTAGGTTTGGTTGTTGAAACTGAAAACCTACTCAAAGGTTGGATAAAAGGTTAATTGTTGTAAGACACCGCTGGCAACTGGTGGTTGAGGTCGCCTAATCCTTCCAATGCTAACAATGTTCGCAATGTGAATAGTAGTGGTGCATTGAACAACAACAATGCTAACAATACCATCGGCGTTGTCCCCGATTATGTGAAACGTAAGTTCAAGTAAGCAAAAGCTGAAAGCAAAGCACTGATATAAGGAACGATTAACCTTGCTTGTAAAAGAGTGAATAAGGATATGTGATGTTATATATCTTTGAATATATAACTATCCCACAAATCAAAATGGAAAATTATTTTTATAAAACTTTGTCATTCAAAAATCTATATAAAGGTATGAAAAAGTCTTGCAGAAATGTTAGATGGAAAGACAGTGTTGTAGGATTCGAAAATAATGGTTTAAAGAATATCTACAACATTCAAAAAGACATATATTTAGATAAATATAAAATTCAAAAGTATCAATATTTTACAATTTATGAGCCAAAGAAAAGGGATATTATTGCAACAAGAATAAGGGATAGAACTTTTCAAAGATCTTTATGTGATAATGGTTTAACTAAAGATATTGTTGAACACTTTATTATAGATAATCCTGCTTGTCAAAAAGATAAAGGAAATTCTTTTGTGTATAAGAGAATGAAAAAGCATTTGCATAATTATTATTTGAATTATGGAAGTGATGGGTGATATTTAAAATGCGACATTCATCACTTTTTTCCTGAAACAAAACATAGTGTTGCAAAGCAAACAATCAGAAAAAGAGTAAGCGATACACAAGTCATAAAATATGTTGATGAAATTATTGATTCATTTGGTGATGTTGGACTTGGATTAGGTAGCCAAATTTCACAATTAATAGAATTATCAGTATTAGATGATCTAGACCATTTCATAAAAGAACAATTACATATTAAATATTACATAAGAAATATGGATGATTTTGTTCTTATCCATAACGATAAAGAATACCTAAAGTATTGCCTTAAAGAAATATCAAAAATTCTTTCTAATATAGGTTTGTCTTTGAACAACAAAACAATGATACAAAGATTAAGTTATGGGATTACTTTTCTAAAATGGAAATTCATTCTTAAAGAGAATGGAAAAGTCTATATGTGCTTACCTAAAAAATGGTTAAGTAAAAAGAAAAGAAAAATTAGTAGGGTGTTAGAAAAAGAAAAACAAGGTTATGTTTTAATAGGCACTTCTCAAAAATGCTTAAATGGAATAATCGCTTACGCTAGTCAAGGCAATACGTATGTAAAAAGAAATAAACTTTTAAAATGGTACAGGGAGAAGAAATGAACAACGAATTAAAATTAAGAAGATTAGAAGCTAGAGCAAATTTAGTTGAAGGTATCAATTTAGAAACATCAATAGCATTTGTTAAACTTGCTGAAAATAATCTAATAGATGAAATAACAGCAACTGAACATTCAAATCTATTCATTGATTGGTCGCCAAATGTTGACTACAAAGTAAACGAAATCAGAAGAGAAGATGAAAACCTTTATAAGTGTTTACAAGCACATACTTCACAAGAAGATTGGCTTCCTTCAAAGACACCATCATTATGGAAAAAGATAGGAAATCCTGCTGATGAATATCCTGAATGGTCGCAACCAATTTCAAACGAAGATGCCTATATGCTAGGCGATAAAGTATCGTTTGAAGGCAAACATTATGTTTCAAGTATTGATAATAATGTTTGGAAGCCAACTGTCTATGGTTGGAACGAAGAAAATTAAGGCTAGGAAACTAGCCTTTTATATTAGGGGGAAATTATGAACAATATATTAGATATTTTAGTTAAGCAACTACCTTTTATTTGTGCTTTAGTTCTAGGTACTATTGGAAGAACCATCGCAGGTGGAGTAAAACACACCGAAGATTTTGATTGGAAGAAATTATTAAAAGGTGCATTAAAATTTTCAATGATACTAATCTCAATTCTTTTTGGGATTGTCGGCATTTATAGTTATGAACCTTTAATCGCAAAATTTGGAAACGAAGTAGAAACATTAAAAATTGCTATTTGTATTGTGGTATTTGCTGAAATCATAAGACTTGTAAGAGAACATTACAATGTTAAAGATGAAGATATGAAAGAAGCTGAAAAGTACAACGATGGCACAGGGGTAAGTAAATGATATTCGAGCCTATTAAGGAAGACTTACCTCTTTCATTCGCATATGAAAGGCCAGAATTTTTCAGAAACAAAGCAAGAGAAAATAGATGGGGTGCACCTGTCTATTTTTTTCCTTCGACAAACGGATTTGATGTATTAGGATGTGGTGGATATTACTACCAATATGGATATAACGCTAATGCAAAAAAAGGTTATCTATCAAATTGTACTTACGTTCAAGGCTGTTTCTACCATATGAGAAGTGGAATTATCTTAAAAGAATTATTAGGAAGTGCCTTTACTGCATTTGGTAGATACAAAGGTCGTAAGACAGGTGGAAGCTTTGATGGACAATATTTAGGTGATGTTATCCAACAAGGTGATATGTTGATATTTGCCGACATTGATAAAAACGGAAAACCTAATACAAATGGTGATGGACACATTGTAAGTGTAGAAGATACTACTAATGATGTTCCAATTATGGAAGGTGCTTATTCAATGAAACCTTGTTATGAAGGCAAGGCTTGTATCACATACACAATTAAAAAGTCTGATTTATACACAGGCAAAAAAATAGTATTAAGGTCAAATACACCTTATCCATTTAGTTCAATCTTATATGGTGTTATCCATACTGGTGATGTATTTGATAAAGAAGAAAAAGAAACTTACGAAGAATTATATTATGACACTTTAGCAAAACTAACTGTTGTTGAAGATAAGTTAAACAAGATAGAAGATATATTAAAAGACAAGGAAAAATAACGAGGAAGATAGTATGGGAAATATAACATTAGAACAAATAATTGCAGCACTTGCGATAATATGGGCGTTATACGAGTCTATTACTAAAGCGCAAGCTATTCATCTTAAACCTTCGCAAGATGTATTAGTACATCATGAAGAAGATATGAAAGAAATCAGAAAAGAAATCAGCGCATTAAAAATAAGTAAAGCAGATATAAAAGATATGGGAAGATTAGAACAATATATTAATCTAAATCTAAAAATAGAAATGGCATTATTAGAACACGCAATTACTGGAAATCATACTATTGAATTAGAAAAATTAAAACAAGAAGTACAAGAATTTCTTATTGTAAATTAGAAATATAAATATGAGGTGGCATAAGCTGCCTCTTTTTTTATTTATACGGTGCAATAAAATAAATATATATTTATAATTTATTTGTAGGGAAAA
>JAGHSX010000192.1 GCA_018065645.1 Candidatus Scybalousia scybalohippi | reverse complement strand
TCTCACAAAACATTGCTACTGTGGGAACAGGTACATCTACGAACAATTATGTTCCGGTGTACGCTTATTACAATTATAGTGTCTCTCAGTCTATCTATCTGCAAAGTGAGATAGACGCTAGTGGCACTATTACATCTCTTGGTTACTATGTCTCAAGTAATCCATACACAAGATCTATTAAGATCTATATGGCAGAGACAGACCAAGAAAGCTTTACTAGTACTAGTGACTTAGTGCCAGAAGAGAACTTTACCTTGGTATATGAAGGTACTGTAGCATTTGCTTCAGGTTGGACAACTATTTCTTTGTCCAATCCATTCCCATATACAGGTGAAGGAAACTTGGCAATAGCAGTATGTGACATGTCTGGCGAATATGATAGCCCTGCAACTTCTTTCGCAGCTACAGGTGTAGAAAACAGATGTGTATCATCATTCACAGACAACATCACACCAACAGGACCAAGCAATTTAGTTTATGACTATAATGCTCCTGCTATAAGAACTAGTTTGCCAAACATTCAATTAACAATCGTTGAAGATGGTGCTGACATTTGCTATTCTCCAACTGGTTTGACATTAACAAGCGCAGATAATAATTCTCTTGCAATATCATGGAACTGTGCAGACGAAAATGCAACTTTCGTGGTAGAATACAAACTTCCTTCAGAAAGCTGGGAAGATGCAGCATCTGAAACAGTATCTGAAACTGAATACACAATTACAGATTTACAAAGTACATCAACATACAATATTAGAGTTGCTACAATATGTAGTGATGGTTCATACTCTCCATACTTAACTCTAAATGCACAAACTACAATGGAAGCTGTTGACCTTCCATACGTAACAGATTTCTCTCCAGAATCAGACCAAGGATGGAAACTAAACAATAGTACATCTTCTACATATTGGGTAATGGGTCCTGCAGGCTCATACATGGAAAATGCTTTGTTTGTAACAACAGACGGAACAACTCCAGGTTATACAAACAGTAGTGTTGTTACAGCTGAAAAATTGTTCAATCTAGACGATTCAGAAAACATTCACATAGAATTTGATGTTTATTGTAATGGTGAAGGAGGGTTTGACTTTTTGAAAGTATTCTTTGCTCCAGCAACAAGTGAATATCCAGCAGTACCTTCATCTGGAACTGCAACATACTCAGACAGAGAATATTCAACTTATGCATTTAATTTCCAAGACTATTTTACACAAACAAGTTATACTCAATATCCATACAAGATTAACAAGACAAACAACACAATACATGTTATAGCTAACATGCCAAACCCTGCTCCAGACGGACAAGGTAAACTTGTATTCTTGTGGAGAGCTGACGCGAGTGGTGTTTACACTCCAGGTGTTATCGTATCAAATGTAATTGTAGGTGACCTTCCTTGTGGAACTCCTACAGCAACAGTTTCTGATATTGCAGAAAATACAGCTGTTGTAAACATTACAACAGGCGGTTCTTCTACTCTTCTACGTTACAAACCAGCTGACGATGAAGAAGCAGAATGGTTAGAAACAACAACATCTGAAACAGAATATGAACTAACAGACTTGTTAGCAAATACTCCTTACTCACTTCAAGTTATCAATGATTGTGGTGGTGAACAATCATTGGCTTTCAATGTATCATTCCGTACAGCTTGTGTTGCTATCACAGAAGTTCCTCAATCTTGGAGCTTTGAAGATGGTATAGGTACATCTGATCCTCTTTCTCCATGTTGGAATAGAATAGGATCATCTTCAGATGTTTACAACTACACAAGTTCATGGGACCAATATGCTTCTGACGGTTCTTACGTATTGTATATCTACAATACTGGAAACTATGCAATCCTACCTCCAGTAGATACTGAAACTCTTCCAATCAACACTCTACAATTGACAATGAAAGCATATAGATCATCTTATGCTACAGGTCAACTTATCGTAGGTGTTATGACAGACCCAACAGATGTTACAACATTCGTAGAAGTTACCAGAGTAACTCCTGGTTCTGTTTACGGATCAGGTATGGAATCTGTTGACCCTATCTCTTTTGCAAGCTACGAAGGTGAAGGACAATACATAGCTCTTGCATATTCTGCATCAGATTTCTATTCAGTTTATGTTGATGAAATGGTATTGGACGTAATTCCTGATTGTGGTCAACCAACAAATGTTGCTATCAGCAATATTACTCCTAACTCAGTAGATGTTTCTTGGGATGTAACAGAAGGAACAACAGTTAATCTTTACTACAAATCATTGGATGCAAATGAAGATGGTGAAATTGCAGAAGAATATACAGTAGTAGAAGGTGTAGAAGTGAATGAAGATGGTATCTATACTCTAGAAGACCTTCTTCCTCAAACAAACTACACTCTTTATCTTGCTTCTCAATGTGAAGAAGAACTTGCTTCATCTTCAAGAACATTTATCACAGCATGTGAAGCTATAACAGAACTTCCTGTTACATGGGATATGGAAACAACATACGAACTTCCTGGCACAACATACAGCCTTCCTGATTGTTGGTCAAGAATAAGCAGTAATGGTTCTTATCCAGAAATTGTTGACTACTATGCATCATCTGGTAATAATTCATTGTCATTCTATTACGCCGATGATTATGCTATTCTGCCTACAGTTGACGAGTCTATAGAAATTACAGATTTACAATTGAGATTTAAATCATATTCATATAGCTCAGGCGTACAGGTACAAGTAGGTATTATGACAGATCCTATGGATGCAACAACATTCCAGACAGTTGGAACAGTTACAGCTGGAACAAACGATAACGATTGGTCAGAATGTAATCCTGTTAGATTTGAAACATACGAAGGCGAAGGCAGATACATCGCTATGCGTGTAACACAAGACTACTATAGTGCATATATAGATGACGTAGTTCTTGAAATGAAAGACGAATGTATGCCTGTAGAACTTGGTAGCCTTGTAGCAAATACAACAGCAAACTCTGCAATTATTTCTTGGGTTGGTGAAGCAGAAAATGGCTTTGAACTTAGATACAAAGTTTATACTGAAGAATCAGCAGATGAAGAAACAGAAGAAGCAGAATGGATAACAGAAATAGTAGAAGATACTATGTTTGAAATCACAGACCTTGAAGCATCAACATACTACATTGTTGACGTAGCTCCAGTATGTGAAGGAGTGGTTGCACATCGTCAATTGATATTTAAGACAGCTTGCGACGTTATCTCTGAATTCCCTTACGAAGAAACATTCAACCAAGATCTTGGTTGTTGGACTAACCAAATTGTTTCAGGAAGCAATCAATGGGAAATAGCTACTTCACTTCAAGATGGAACTACTCCTCACGAAGGTTCAATGGCTAAATTCTTCTCTAGCAGCACTGGCTCAACAGCTCGTTTGATTTCTCCAATCTTTGACCTTTCTTCAATGACTGCTCCATTATTGAAGTTCTATCATGTACAACCAGTTTGGTATTCAGACCAAGACGTATTGACTTTGTACTACAGAACAGATGTATCAGAAGAATGGACACAAATCAATACCTGGACAAGCAGTATTACTTCTTGGACACTAGAAGAAATCATACTTCCAAATACCTCATCAGAAACATACCAAATCATGTTCAAGGGTGTAAGTAACTATGGTTATGGTATTGCTATAGATGACTTGACAATAGAAGAAGCCCCTTCTTGTATGGCTCCTAGCGCATTAACAACATTAGGTACAACAGCTAATTCAGCTACAATTTCTTGGTTAGGTATGGAATCTGCTACATACACTGTTTCTTACCTTGCAGCAGATGCAGAAGAAGGTACAGAACCTACAGTAATAGAAGGTGTATCTCTAGAAGATGGTAGTTACACTATCGAAAACCTAGAACCTTCTACTCAATACGTTTGGACAGTTGCTACAGAATGTGAAGATGGTACTCTTGCAGAAACAGAACTTACTGCTTCATTCCGTACTCCATGTGAAGCTATTGCAGAATTCCCTTATATGGAAAGCTTTGAAGATAACGCTACAATATCTTGTTGGACAACACAAATAGTTAGTGGCTCAACTGCTTGGCAGATAAGTTCATCTCTTTCACAGGTTCCTGCAGCACCAGATGGTAGCCGCTTCGCTTATTTCAAGACTTCATCAAGAGGAGCATCAGCTCGTTTGATTTCTCCAATCTTTGACCTTTCATCATTGGAAGCTCCACAGATGACATTCTCTGTTGTTCAACCAGACTGGGGTGGAGACCAAGATACATTGGGAGTATTCTACAGAACATCTCCTACTTCTGAATGGACATACATTACTTCTTTCACACAAAGTATGACTTCATGGGAAGAAACAATGGTAACACTTCCAGAGCCATCAGAAACATACCAGATCATGTTCCAAGGAACATCAGATTATGGTTATGGTACATGTGTTGACAATATCACTATTGGAGACCCTACAGCATGTGCAGCTCCTGTACAGCTTGCTTCTTCTAATGCAACAGAAAACTCTATTGACCTTACATGGGTAGGAGAAGTTGATACATACAATGTTTACTACAAGGCAGAGGGTGAAGATACATATCAATCAGTATCTGCTACATTGGATAATGGAGTTTACACTCTAGAAAACTTGCTATCAAGTACACAATACACATGGTACGTTGCAGCTGTTTGTGAAGATGGTTCTGAAAGCCCATCAGCAACTCGTACATTCCGCACAGCATGTGGTACAGTAGCAGACTTCCCATACACAGAAGGATTTGAAAATGGATTTGGTTGCTTCGTTAATGAAACAATCTCAGGTGAAGGTTGGCTGCAAATACCAGCAACGGAAGAATTTGCAGATTATGTACACTCTGGTAATTACTCTGTAGGTCACTCATACGACCCAGAAACATCAGCAAGATTGCTTTCTCCTGTATTTGACCTTACTTCATTGACTAATCCTCACCTTTCATACTATTATTATTTAGGTGATTACTTAGGTATTGCAGACTCTCTAGGTGTTTACTATAGAACATCACAAGATGAAGAATGGACATACCTTGCTTCACATAGTCAATCAACAGATATGATGACTCTTGAAGACATAGTACTTCCAAACCCATCAGCAACATACCAAGTTATGTTCTTTGCTGAAGGTCTTGACGGAAATGCTGTTGCAATTGACGATGTAACAATCTTTGATGGTGAAAATGGTGGAGATGACCCATGTACACCAACAACATCAACACTTACTGCTTCAATCTGTGAAGGTGAAACATACACATTCAACGGTCAAACACTTACAACAGCAGGCACATACACAGCAACACTTACAAATGCAGCAGGATGTGACTCAACAGTAACATTGACACTAGCAGTAAACCCAGTTTACAATGTAACTGTTTCACAAAATATCATTGAAGGAAACTCATACGACTTCAATGGTCAAACACTTACAACAGCAGGCACATACACAGCAAACCTACAAACAATCAATGGCTGTGACTCTGTAGTAACATTGATATTGACAGTTTCAAGTGCAACAGATCCATGTACACCTACATCATCAACAGTAGAAGCTACAATCTGTGCAGGTGAAACATACACATTCAATGGACAAACACTTACAACAGCAGGCACATACACAGCAACATTATTAAATGCAGCAGGATGTGACTCAACAGTAACATTGACATTGACAGTAAATGCCGCTTCAACATCTTCTATAGAAGCTACAATCTGTGCAGGTGAAACATACACATTCAATGGACAAACACTTACAACAGCAGGCACATACACAGCAACATTACAAAATGTTAACGGATGTGACTCAACAGTAACATTGACATTGACAGTAAACGTAGCAGAAAATACTCAAGAAACTGTATCAATCAATGCAGGCGAAACATACGAATGGAATGGTGAGACATACTCACAAGCTGGAACATACACAGCAGAATTGACTGACGAAAACGGATGTTCATACACAGCAACATTGACATTGACAGTAAACGAAGGCTTGAATGATGCAGAAGACCTAGTAAACGTAACACTATATCCAAACCCAACAACAAGCAATGCAACATTGAATGTTGAAGGTGTAAACGAAGAAGCGATGGTAATCGTAACTGATATTCAAGGTAGAACAATCCAAAGCAACAAACTTGCAGCAGGACAAACTACAATCAATATCTCAACAGAAAGCCTAGCAAGTGGAGTTTACTATGTAAG
>JAGHSX010000153.1 GCA_018065645.1 Candidatus Scybalousia scybalohippi | reverse complement strand
GTTCTAAATCGGCGGTGCGAGTATTCAACGCTTCAATTGACTCTTTATTCTTATTTGATTGATCTATTGCTTCGCAGACCTGACCAAACGTTATCTGTTTTAATTCTTTCATATATATGATTTTTTTGTTATAACGCCGCAAAGATAGTTCTTTTGAACAATCTTTGCAAACGTTCTATCAAAAGTTGTATAACAATTTTTAATTTAGTATTAAAATGTTGTGGCTATACTATTCACCAATCTGACGTACATCATGATAGACTCCATTAGGCTGTATTCGCCAGCAATCGCGACGTCCTGTGTTCGGATTCCAGCCAAAGCCCTCCATCCAATAGGTATTGGTTGCCGATACTATTACCCACTTGAAGTATTGAGGATTGTCCTCGCTCACGTTTTCGTCCTCGCTCAACTGGCATGGCATGGAGACCAAACGAACGACATTGGTTCGGCCCAAATATATCAATGAACCTTCCAATGCAACACCGTAATGCGTGCTCACTCGGTCTTCGCCCCAGAAATCCTCTTCCCGGTCGAACGATACCATAGCTACTATGCGGTCGCTCAAGGCATTCAGCACAGTGCCAGCTATGTCGTAATCTCCATACTGATCCTGCTTAACGGCATGAATCGTACTGTGTCCCATGTGTGTAGCGTATGCTGCCGAAAGTATGATCTCTCTGTACGGATATTTCCAGGCAGGAGGCAGACATTTTATATATGCATGTCCAAAGGCGGGATCTTCTCTATCTGCTGTAAAATCGTCTTTGACCGAATAGATGTCGCCAACAAAGGTATTTACTTTCGCCACGCCTACTGCTGTTTCTTCTGATTTAGTGATATACCCATCTGCATCTATCAGAGCTCCGACTTTATATCCTGGTACACTCAGGAAGCAACACTTCTGATAGGTAGATGCAATAGTGAATCCATACGTCCACTTACCTAACTGATGCTCGTAGGCTTTGGCTTTGACAATACCCTCCATTGTTGCATCTTCTGCATAGAAAGATCCATCTGACATTACTCTGTATGGGGCATTATTAGCATTGTTTTTTTGTGCTCCTGCAAAGATAATTGGAGTGTTCTGATTTGTTGTAGATTGCATTCCGGCTACAACATTTGCCTTTGAAGCGTCGTCTGTTATATAAACTGCACGACCTGTTAAAAAATCAATATAACCCTGCTCAGATAACACAACCTTAGTTGCAATAAAATCGGTCATATTTGCTACAGACCAGTATGTAGTATATGTAGGAGTCAACCCAATTGAACCTTGACTGTTTGCTCGTCTTTGATAGAAACGAACAGTGCCATCTTGACCCTTATACTGAACAATGTCTATATATCTTGCAGTTTCTCCGCTTCTAGGTGAAGCAAGACTCGAATCATTGTAGTATGCAGTGTTGGAGTTATATTCTCCACACATTCTAATAACACAACCTTGGATTCCTTGAGGGCCTTGAGTTGACGCTCCTGACGTTGATACAACAATCGGAACTACCACTGTTCTTGTATATCCTTCAGCTGTAGCAGTTATTCTTATTTCATTACTTTGATAACCAATCATCATGTCATCAAAGTATGGAATAATAGTAATAATTCCATTGCTTGTATCTACGTTTATCTCATCAATACCATAGTCATGCTCTGATTCTGCTATGATATTCGAGAAAGAAGATACAGATCTGTCTCCTATGTTCATTGTAAGATGGATTTTTGCATCTGGAGTTCCATCTGCAATACAAGAGACCTTATCCATTGGCCAAGCAATAACGTTAATGTCTGATGTTAGTGAAACAGGGCTAGTTCCGTCCTTTCCATTAGCACCATCTTTGCCATTATAGCCATCTTTACCATTGATACCATCTTTGCCATCTTTACCATCAGAACCATCCTTTCCATTGGAACCATTTTTTCCTTCCGACATTATAATTCCACTCCATCTGACGAAATTTCCATTTCCGTCGAGTTCTTCAGTTATGGAATATAATCTTCCAAAGTTAACATTGAACACATCATGCCCTTCGTCTTCAGAACCATCCTTGCAATATCCAAAATACAATACGTCAGCATCAGATGATAGAATATATTCGAATTCGCCGCTTTCCTCTCCAGAGAAAATAACTAGACATTCGATAGGTACAGACCCATCTTCGTATATTTCTTTCGATATTACGCCCAAGTCGTAATCTTTCTCAGAACTTATAGAATAAGGTATTCTTATTTTAGATCCAGCTTTTCCTCGTATTGTTATACTCATCCAAGAAGAAGAATCATCATGCCCGCCACATAGAGATTTGAATACAATTCCGTCTTCTGTTTCCGTTTGAGAAAAACCATAGTTTGTGGCTTCTTTCAACTCAACATTCAAGTTAAAATCTCCAGATTGAGGCACCTCGCTCCATCCTTCTGGATTCTCAACCGTAGGAACAGAAGGCATTGATATGCTTCTCATATAGAGAGTTCTAGGAGCTGAAGCTCTTGTGAAAATACTTTGAGGTTCAGACCAATCAATTGCTCCGTTACTTAATGTAGTCTTCCAGGATTGATATACATACTTGCATTTCTCCGTATCTGTATTGATAGGAGTTGTTGTCATACGTTCAATAATACTATCCTTTGAAGTTATCCATTCTAATGCAATTTCTGTAGGAGTCTTGTTTTCTCCAAGATAATATGATACCTTAGATTCTACGTATGCCGCCCTTGTGAATTGAGTGACATTTCCCCACATATACGCATTACCAAAAGCAATGCCATACCCAGAAAGATTCTGCATGTAATCTTCCCATTCGCCATCAACAAAGCGAGAAGCCGGTATGCTGAAATCATTGAGATTACCGCATATATAGACAATGTTCGTTCCGTCAAAATCCCATGAATTCATTCGATCTAACATTATCGTATAGTTAGTCGTGGAATACACGCACATTTTTCTATCACGCTCAAGGTCATTATCGTTTGAATAAGAAGCAAACGACATTCCTTCAACAGGATGATGCTGATGACTCCATTTGTCGTCTATTGGTCTCAATTCATACATAAAATACATCGATCTTGAATCTGGATTGTCTGTATTACCAGTAGAATCACATATTCCAATTACCTTGAAATATACAGTCATGAATCCGGCAAACTCAAATGAACCACTATGAGAGTCGCTGTTGTTTTCTGCATTGTTGCTTGAATCGTATGCGTCATGGAATATTCCCATACACATATCTCCTGCCTTAATAGAACCGATCTCTCCGTCTTCTAGTTTTAGCTTTACAACTCCTGTTGTAGAATCAATCGTTGCAACCTCATCTATAATTCCACCGCCAAAAGTCTGCCACTGAATTCCTGTTTTTACAGTTGTTCTTCTAAATCTAAATTCTGGAACTTCTAAGAATTTTCTTGCAGTAATAGAATCGAATACAGCATTTCCTTGTTCGTCTATTTTCCATCCAAAACCATTCGCAGCATTATAGAAACGTTCTGTTCCAATTGAACCACTTTTGAATACAGCGTTTCCGTTTAACTCTGTTGTTCCGTTCAGTTCAGTTCCGAGATTCACAACAATGCGACCCGTGTTGATTTCATCTGTCATCACGCCGTTGTTTATCTCTACACCTCCATCGAACGTTTTATGACCACTTATGGTTTGTTCTGAATCTTTGGTTACATAGTTACTCAAGTCTGCAGAACTGTTGTTTTCAGAGATTACACGAGCCATTGCTGCTCTGGCAGATAACTTTACTGTCTCGCTAGCCTGGAATGAGATTCCTGCTGTTATGTCATTTGCTATCTTCTCCCACTTAGTAAGACGCTTATTCTCTCTAAGTGTTATACTATACTTTGGAAGTGATTCTTCATTCTCTGAAATTTCAACCTTATCAATTACTATATTAAGCACACCTAGTTCGGCATCATTCATGGCGTTTATATCACGAATAATGTCCATATCCTTTATTCTTATGAAGTCTCCAGCCTTAATATTGTCGTGGAGAGAAACTTCTCTATTCTCGATGTGTGCATCATGCTGTCTCTGCATGTAAATACTGTCAACTTCTATACTGTACGAAGTCGTTATATAATCATGCTCAGACAAGTACTTTACAGCAGAGTCAAGTAACTTCTGTGCCGCAACCTTGATATACATGTCAGGTAGAGAAATCCCAAGTAAAACAAACTTGTCACCTCTCTTTATGTTGAAGTCATTGTACGGAAAATAACGACCAAGCCTATCGTCGTACTCTCTCTTGCATCTTATCTTCCAGTAGTTTTCTTCCTCTTCTACCGGATCAAGGATTGTGAACTCTCGTCCTCCACACATTCCATCAATAAAAGAAATCTTCTTGTCTTCTGAAGAATTCTTTTTGAACTGAGTCATGAGGTCAAATCCCAACTTCTTTATTCTTACAACAAAGAAACTGTCCTGCTCTGGAATTGTTGAAGCAACTCCGTCGCCATCTAGATCGTCAAACAATCCATCATCCTCTATCGGTACTGCTTCTGCTATAGAATCTACTCGATCTTCATCAGCATAATCTCCGTTATCCATAGCATCAGGAATATCATATCCTGCGTCTCGAATCTGCTTGAACGTTGTCTCTTTTATTGATGGATAAATATCATCATATCCTTCAACTGAACCGTCAAATATTACACTCTTTTCATACAAGCCTATTTTTTCTGTGTTTGAGCTCTCTATGTATGGATTGTTAGGATTATCTGATGCAATAATATCTGAATGTACAGTCTCGCAAATAACGAAATCTTCAGGAAGGAGAGATGCGTCTGTGATTCCTGAAGCTATTTTGAATATTGGTTTTTCGTTACTATAATTTCTTATTATTTCATCCTCATCACCCTTTTTAACTCCATAAATGACCCATTCGTCATATATATCATCGTATTCGAAATGTTGTCCTTCTCCATTAATTTCGGTATTTACAACCTTTATAGAGTCTTCTAAGTACAATTCTGAATAAGGGAGATTTGTTTCAAATCTCAAATTCTTAATATAGTCATCTTCAAATCTAACAGAATTCATTTCTGCCAGTTTCCCGGCATCTTGTTCGTTGAATCCGATTTGTCCGCATTCTATCTTTGCTCCAAACTTGAACAACTCTGCAATATCGTTCTCTAGATACTGTATAACAAAGTATCTTTTACCTTCTTTTGGGTAATTTTCGTCTATTCTGTATTCTGTTTCGAACTTGTATCTCTTTCCTTTGCTTGTTATATAAAACACCTGATTGTCAAACGGCGATACAACAGACAGCGCAAAAGAAGGCTTTCTTCCAATAACCTTCTTAACATTACCTACGTATGTGAACATTACGTTCAAAGGAGTGTATTTGTTCTCGATATAATCCTTCAAAGAACGGTCTGGGAATCCTGGTAACATCAGATTCAAAACATTAACATTGTTTGGAACGCTAACATTCCCTGGAATAGTAGTCCATTTTACGGGCCAATCTGATTTTACATATCCTCCAACTGCAACCAGTTTATGTGTATGTGCAGAATCATCATCTTTTGGATAATCACTATACTTTGTATAAGTAGTTACTACATCGTCTATTGTAATTGATGTCGCATTTTCAATAAACGAGTTGTATTCGCTATCGCTAGAGAACTTGCTTTTATCTATATCGTTTAGGCTTATGTTCTCTGGAACCATTCCTGTTGCTATTCCACCGCGAGTAGGTGCGTCGTATTGAGAGTAGAACTTTCCTCCTTTATACGATATATTGTATTTTATACCTTCGCATTGAATTTCACTAGGAATACCATAAAGAATATTTGGATTAAGAGGAAAGTGATTCAAATATCTTACCTCTATGTAGATTTTCTGCAAACAAGAAGCACTTGTTTGGACTATCTTATAAATCTTTTTGATGTAATATCCCTGAACCTCACTTTTACTATCAAATTGATGATTTACATTCTCTAAAAGATCGCCATCATTGAATACAACATTTCTACCTGTTACAATTTCTATAAAGTTGTATTTCTTATTTACGTCATTAATAGTCCACTCTCGTCCATTTATTGTTATCTTCTTATTATATTGATAGAAAGCATCAACATCAACGTCTTCTCTTACATTTTTTCCAACAGATAGTGTAAACGAAGAAGTTGTCATTCCAACCTCAATACAATATTCTTTGAATAGATCTTTGTCTTCAATTTCAATAGGGGTAAAATACGTGTATTCTCCAGATGGAGTAACATAGAACTTATGTATTTCTCCGTTAAAAGAAGCTCGTATCTTCCTGGTAGTGTTTGCTTCAAACACTTCTTTATACTCGTCGCAATCTCCTGCCTTAGAAAACGCAGAAGACATAATAAATCCTTTTACTCGCGCTGAGTAAAATTCATTACTTCCATTGAATACCTTTACAGAAGACGAGAATGGAGCGTAATACTCGACGAACGCACGCTGATAGTAACGAGATGGAAGGTTTGTAGTATTTCCATACGCGTATAGTCTTGTGTATAACCCATCTTCGGATTCTTCTGGTATTGCCTCCAAAGATACAGCACCATTATTTAGACCATACATTAGTTCTGTATGGCCAAAGTACTTTTCGTATGATATGCCTTCACTTCCTATTGTTATCGTTCTTCCTTTTACTATGAAATTTACCTTAAATTGAGAAACAATAACATCTGATAGAACTGACCAAACTTTTTGTGATGATATATCAACTAGTATATTCTTTTCTCCTATTGCCTGATAGTGATAGTTGCTATCGTAGTTATCATCAAATCCAGCACTTCCATCAGGTCTATTCAAAAGATAGTAACAGCTTTTCGGTTTGCCTGTGTCCGGATCAACCTCGTCGGATAAGCACAATACGCGAATAGTCCATTCGTTTCCTCCTTTGAACTCTCTGTCAAGATTTGCTTTTATCCTCTCTGCAACATCCTTTACAGATAGAGAATAGAACTGAAAACTTGGCATAAGAGTAACAAGCGTATTGCTTGTAACATGAGATTCCTCTCCTGGCCTTTTGTAAACTACATCGCGCATTTCCATGCGTTTCAATTCGTATGATGCAGGCCAAAATTTAACTGAATCATAAACAAAAGAATCACCTCTCGTTCCATAACGGGAGGTTTTCTTGCAAGATGGACGCTTTGATATATAGAATCGCTCTGCTCTATACTCTATATAATCTCCAATTTCAAAATTTATCGGAATAGAAGAATTTACAGAAAGAGTTACATATTCGTCACCCATTCTATCGCCAGAATAAGTAAGTTTATTGGCGTATCCTCTTATGGTTTCTCCATTCTTCGAGTAAATCGGAAATGTGTTTTTTGCCATATTATAGTTGATTTATAGAAAGATTGCCATTACTTAACAAAGTAACGCTACTCTTTGGTTTTGTTACTACTATCGACATATTAAATATCATGAATGATTCTCCAGTGTCGTCCCTAAAATAATCGAAGTCAGATACTCCTCCAAAGTACGAACCGGCTTTGCCATCACACACCCACGGAGAGTAAAACGAGAAAAGAGTTCCGTCTGTTGATGTAATATAATCCAAGAAATTCTTCAAATTACTATTGCAGTATGAAATCTTTCCCTTTATACCCATCTGTATATTGATTGTGTATTTGTCAAACTTTACTCCGTCGTTACTGTTGTAAACATCAACTCCGTCTTCGTCTGGATAATTCTGCTCAAAAACTTCTTTTATCTCAGTTGGAATTATCAAAGGCATTTCGACAACTACAATACCGAATCTATCTTCAATATCAACAGATGTATTTGACTTGTCTTTTTGTATGATGATTGTGCTATCTTTTGCCATACGCATTTAGTCTGTAATTGATATTACTATCTGCTCTCCAGCCTTACTTGCATTATTAAGACGGCTCCAAACATTCGAGAATGCTTCTCTGCTGTTTGATAGTTTGCCCTTTTCTTTGTTATATCCAACAAGAATACATCCAAGTGAGTCCTCTGACGTTGATCCTGGATGTATCAAAATCGCATCAAAGAATGGAACATTGATAAACCTTGGCATAAACCCACAGAATGTAGAATAATATGAATCGCTTTTAGCCTTTTTTAGATACTTTTCAGACCGTACATTCATCGTGATTTCGTATCTGCCATAAGGAATCGCAGTCTTGCCATATACCTTGTCTTTTATACTCTTCAATACGCGCACTTTATCCTCTAATGTGTCACAAATATAGACTCCATTAATATACAATCTACCTATAGTATAATCCTCCTTTTTGTACAGTCGTACTAACTTTAATTCCATATCGTATTAAATTTTTTGTTTTACTTCTGTTATCATATCTTCAACTACATCTTTCGTCGTGCCAAATTTTTTTGCAAAAAAGAATGCTATTACACTTCTGAAATCAACAGAATATCCATGCCAATGTAAAATATTACCTATAATGCTTATGGCTTCAATTCCGCAAACTATTAGGCAAGTGTCTCTAGAAATGTTTATGTCTGTATGTGCCGCTATTTGAGTAAAGCAAGCACACACACAAACACTATAGTATGTACAGAACTTTGCCATACTGTCCCTAACGGCTTTGCTAAACCTTATCTTTTCTTTCAGCTTATAACTCTTAAATATGCCAGAGACAAGATCTGCAAAAATAATTGTTGTCATCGTTATAAGCCACGGAATGAGTTCGCCTATTGCATCTATTACAAACGCCGATGCTACTGCACCAAATCCTGCTGCAGCTCCATTATATACATTACTTGACATTTCGGTTTCCTAACATAAAATTTGACATTATTTTGATTGTATGTGGCAAAGATAATGAATAATTATACACTCAACAAAACTTTATTCAAAATTAAAGCATAATTATTTATTTTTTATACACACATGTAAATTTTATAGCGATTTTATTTGTTGTTAATGAGTTTTTTTAATACCTTTGCAACGTAAACTATAATCTGAATAAACTCATGGGAATACTAGGAATACTAATCGTTCTTGCAATTGTTATTTTGCCTTGGATTTTACAGCGTTTGTTAAAACGTAACGCTGAATCAGAAGCCGCAAAATGCAAAGCAAAACAAGATGAATATGAAAAAGAAATAAAAGAGCAGTACAAAACAAGAAAGGAAGCTGCACGTAATAGAGAAGAAAGGTTTGATAAATACGGCCCATGTTATTCGTATTACCCTACAAAGTCAGATTGTAAACGTCAATCTGATTAGGAGATTTTCATTATAGATTATTGTTTTGAATACTATAAAGAAAAAGGGCTCATATTTATTAATTGTCTTAATATAATACATACTGGTTCTATGTTTGACAAAACAGAACCAGTAAATTGTTTAATAAAAGTATCGGATATAACTTACGCGACAATTGGAAGCCAAATAGAAAATACTTCATATACAATAGGTTCAAATACTACAAACACAGAAAGCATGTTAGGAAGAGCTGCAGTTGGAGGTCTGTTGCTTGGAGGTGTTGGTGCAACTGTTGGGGCGTTAACGGCTTCTAGTAGTTCTCGTTCTACTACATTTTATGAAAAAAAATACCCGACATTAACAATATGGACTAAAGATCCAAATCATGAGCGAATATTTTTGTCACCATCGTACGGAGCTAAAGACTTGTTAAGTTTTGCAAATGCTGTATTAGAAGATATATTCAACCAAAGAAAGAAGGATGAAGAACCAAGTGAGAAAAAAATAAATTCTGCTGCTGATGAATTGAAGAAGTTCGCAGAACTGAAAGAACAAGGCATTATAACAGAAGAAGAGTTCATACAACAAAAGAAAAAATTGCTTAGCTAATATTTAGCAGAAACGGAAGGGTGTGCGCCCTTCCGTTTTTTTAGTTTACATACAATGGAGCGTCTCCCGTAGATGCTCTGTGCACATCTCTATGTATCTCATCAACTGAATACTGGATTGATTGAGAGATCGAAGTTAGTTGTCTCAAATATTCCGTCTGCTGATTCAGTTGATTTAACTGAGCGGTTGCAGTAGCACTTAACTGAGGAAGCATTTCATACCCAATCGACTGAAGAATCTCATTTTCAGAAGGATTTAGCAACTCTAAGGATTCGAGTTCCTGTGCTAAATTTGCCCTCGTCGATGGAGAATATAAAGCAGAATCCTCTCTAACTGCCATTTCTTCAAGCAATAGTTCATAGATTCTTTCTACTGCATATCTCTGTGCAGACAGGTCTCCTCTAATTCCATTCAAGTATGCAGCAAGAATGTCAGCAGTCTCTTCTGTCATTCCAGATATAGAACTTGTTATAGAACTGCCTGAATCAGTGTGTAACGACATGCCATATTTGTTTAGTTTTGCCTCAAATCCATCAATTACACCTTCAAGCACAGGAGAGAACTCTTCGTACTTTTCAGCCGCATTACCAAGAAGATCAACAACGCTTCCAATGTATTGTTCTGTGCTAAAACCTTCATTTGTTCCTCCAGACCATGCAGCGGTAAGTTTCGCAAGTTGATCGTCTAATCCATCAAATATAGTATTCATAAGCATATACTGAACCATATCCGATGCTATGCTTCTAAAGGTGTCAGATGCAGCCTTCCTAAATGAATACAATGCAGTAGTACCTTCATCGAACCAAGCCCAGATTCCATCACTCATTGCAGAAATCAAAGGCGAATACCAATTTGATACTGATTCTTTAATACTATTCATTGCATCTTCATACTGCTCTGTGTACTTTAACAAAACCTCAAGAGTATCTTTTGTCTGTCCTTGAAGTTTGCTACTCATCGTCTCGTTTTCGAGAACGGATTTTGCAAGTTCAACATTCAAGAGTCCAAACTCATCGAACAAATTGAAGTTTGTTATTCCAGATTTTGCAGCAGCTTCTGCGAACGCTTTCTTTAGTTTGCTTCCTTTGAAAGAACCAACAAGAGATTTATAAGAAGAATCACTAATGCTTCCAAACATCTTACTTGTATATGCTTCTGCTATTTTTCCTGCATCTTTTAACCATTGTACAAGATTTTGAGTTTCCTGGTCGTTTCCACCCCATCCAGTACCCCAAAAACCTTTGTCTCTCTTTTTGGTTTCAATCACAAGATTATTTATAGCAGCCGTTTGGCCAGATGCACAACTTATAGCATTGTATATTGCATTAGCGCCTGCTGTAATACCGGATCCTACAGCAGCACCCGCAGCAGCAACAGTAGCAGCACCTGCAATGGTTGCAACAGTAAAACTAGCACCAGCGGTTTCCCACATCGCTGCAATAGTTCCTGCAGCAGCCGTCAATGCAGTTCCACCGCTATATATCGCAGCAACAGTAGCAGCAGCAGTTGCTAAACCAGCAACAAAATAAGCACCCCAACCCTTTCCGCTTTTGTTTTGATAAATCTTCTGCGATTCTGCGGCTGTTGCTTGATAGGCAAACATTGCATTGCGGGCATTTTCGATATTGTCCTTGATTTTGCTTGATTCTGTTCCTCCAGAGAACCAATTGCGTTCATTTTGGTTCGCTTTTGCAACTGCATCATTATAGGCAAGGACTGCTTGTTCCATTTCGTTTATCTGCTGCAGCTTTCTAGCATCGCGCTCGTAGTGTTTGTAGTTCATGTCTGAAACTGCGTCGGACAATTTCTTAGAAAGACTGATAGTAGTTGCGAATGCCTGTATGTAACCAGTCACAGCAGAGAAACCTCCCTTTGTAATCTTTGATATACTATCCCAATAAGAAGACATAGCACTGAATGTTTCTCCTAAGAGACTAAAGCCATCGCCCCATGCTCCTCCTAATGAACTTCCAAGATTACTAAATGAACTTCCAAGTTCCTGCATTGAATTCTTGATTTCGTTTATTGCAGTCAACAAACGCTTCTCGGCTGTCACAATGTCAAGAATTTGCTTCTTTCGCATTTCTTCCGCATCAGCAAGTTCTTGGTTAGACTTCAAGACACGGTTGTTCGCTTCCTCAGAACTTGTTACTAGCGTTTTATATGCTTTTTGTTGCTCTTCAGTCCATTTGCTTTGATCAACATCGAGTCCTGCTGCATACTTCGCTACCTTGCTATTTGCTTCTTCTGCTGCTAATTGTTCTTTAGCAACAATATCCATCAAAGGATTGATTTTTGAATCCCAATTAGAATTATCGTATTCTTTTCTTGCAGTATTCAAATCATCAAGAGACTTCTTAATAGAAGAGAAAGGATTATTCTTGGATTTCTCATCAAATACCTTGCTGCTCAACTCAACGAATTCCTTGTATTTCTCATACGGAAGTTCTTTGACTTTGTTTACAAGGCTTCCAAGATCGTCATTCATCTTGCTAAGAACTTTTGCACTAGAATTTGCAAGATTGTTCATTATGAAGTCAACCATAGGATTGCTCTTCCAATTATCAAAAGCAGTTACCTTAGATTGTGAATCATATTTAGCATTGATAGAATCAATAAGCGTTTTGTCATTTCCAGCAAGGGCAAGTTCACGCGCTTTTTCCATATTGGAAATCCACTCCTTGCTATAAATGTTGTCAAGACTATAGTTTTGCATTATACTCTTCCAACGCTCCAAGTCTAATGCAGCCGCGTCACGTTCAGCCTTTAGAGAGATTGCATCAATGATTTCCTGGCGTTTGTTTTTGCCTTTCAATTCGATTGAAATCTCTTTGTTGGCCTTTGCAAAGATTGCCGTACGCTTCTTAAAGTAAGACTCAGTCTCGGAATAAGCGGCCAAAAACGATTGCTCAACGGATTTGCGTTCTGTGTCAACAAGATTGCTAATCTTATCTACTATATAAACAGCTTCTTGTGCCTCTACTTTTCCAAGGCTCTTAGCTCCGTTCTTCTTTAGATAATCCTGAAGCGCCTCGAAATCCATATATTTCAACACTTCAGCATTGCCTGAGAATCCAGTTAAGTCTTTAAGACGCTTGCGCAGTTCATCGATAAGTGTAGAATTACTAATGCGACCTTCTAGCTCTCCTGACAATAGTACTTCGCTTATCTTCTGCTTGTATTTATCTACGATCGACTTAACTTTATCAGCGCTATCTCCAAACCTTTCTCTCATGACATCTTCTGTCATTTCAAGAAGAGTATCTATGCTATCTGTTATTCGCTTTACGTCAAGACCATAAGACGAGTCCGTGTATTTCTTCTCGAAGAACTGAACTGGCGAAGAATCAAGATTTTTAATTGCTGCGTCGATTTCCTTTGCAGCATTTCTAAGCGTATGTGCGTAATGAGAAGCAGTTCCGTAAACCTGACCTGGATGTTTTGGATTATTAAACAACTGCTTGATAAATGAATCTACATCTGAGCCTCCGCTAAACGCTTCCCACTTTCGATTCATATAATCGAGATAGTCGCTTATGTATCCATCTATATTGCCAAATGTAATATAGAATGCAGGGTCTGTTCCTGCCTTGTTGTTCATCTCAACCCATCCTATTCCATTGGGGAATTTACTCTGCTGTTTTTTTAGAGCAGCATCCTTATCCCTTCCTGGCCACAACTTTATGCCTCCGTAATTCTTGTATGCGTAAGATAATTTGCTTCGTCCCCATGTTGACTCGATACCGGTCTGCATAACCATGTATCCTGCAAATTTCTTAACATCATCGTCAGAAAGATTAGAAGAAAAATCCTTTCCTTTTAATGCTTCGTATATCCGGTTATAAGTCCACTTGATATAGTCTGTCTTTGTTTTCGGAACCATTGTAGTCTTGATTGCGTTATCAATACCATCTGCTGTTTCTCCCGAAATAAGACGGATCTCCTTAATCTCTTCTGCCATCTGTCTGCGCAATGCACGAATAGAATCATTCTGCACAAGCTCTGTTAATCCTGACAAAGCAAGTTCTCTCGCTTTATCACGATCCATTCCTGCAGAAATCAAAGCATCATAGAAGTTCCATTGTTCTATCTCGTCATCTACTGATTTCTTGACCTTGGAAATCTCTTGCTCAATTGACTTTCCATCAACATCGAAGTCGAATTCTATCATCAAGTCGCTTAGTTTGCTAGCAACTTCCTTCTGACCAGAGTCAGCAGCCTCATTATACATTCTTTCGAGTGCATTTCGATAATCGATGATATCGTCTATATCAAGGCTAGAGAACTCTCTCTGATATCGATCGGTCTGAACCCACTTTGACAATGCAGCATCTGGCCCGTACAAAGAAAGGAATTTCTTATACTCTGAATAAGCCTTCTTTAGGTTATTCATCGTATCGGTTATCTCTTTCTCTACTTCTTTGTTGTCTTTTTTGCTCTTGCTATCAAGTTCTATTCCAAGTCCGGCAGCAGCAGCTCTCAAATACTCTATATACTTGATTCTGTTATCAACCTCCGTCTGTAAGTCGGCGTTTCTTGAATGCTCCGTATAATTTCCGTCCTTGTCTAATATAGTGAACTTTTTAAGATAGTCCTCTGCGTCTTTGAACTCCTTTTCTATGTATTTAGCAAGTTCGGTTTCTTCTTTTCTTGACTTAACACCTCTCTCTAACTTGTCATAATACTTTTTGTATTCTGATTCTACATCTTCAGGCTTGAGATTGCTCATGCTGTCAAGAATATCTTTCTGAATCTTGTTCGCAGGTTCTTCTCCTGGATTATATTCATAAGATACTACCAAATTAAGCTTTCTGCGCAAATCTCCACGGATGAGTTCTTTTATTTCGTCATCTACTTGCGCTTGACTTACAAAGATTTCTATGTATTGATTTGCAAGCGCTTCGTATTCCTCGGAGTCTTCTTTGAGTTGCTCTTTGGATAGAATTTTGTTTATTTCAGATGCAAAAATATCCAAATCAGCAGAAAGTACTTTTCTTGCGTATTGAATTTTATCTACCTTTCCTCTTAGTTTATAGTCAAAAATATTAAATAGCTTATATAAATTGCTATTTTCTCCGATTAATGCATTGCTGTTGTCTAAAAATATACTACTAGTAAGTAACTTGTACAACTTAGACTGTACATTCTTAGAATTTTCTACACTTGAAATCAATTTGTCGAACTCTCCTTCGAAAGATTCTTTTAATACTCCTCCTTCGTAAAGAGTTTTCATTTCTGCCAACAGATTATTCGTGCCTTCGAAAATAGCATCTTTATCTTTCGAAGATAGTAGTTCGTTTAGACTACCTACATAATCCTGGTAATCTTTGGCATTCTTCTCTACACCTTCGTCAAAAACGCCATCTGTTTGTTCTAAGGCATGTTTATATGACGTTTTGCTTTCGGCGATTCTCTTGTACAATTCTTCTAATAGAGCGACTCTTTTTGAAAGTACCTCTATTTGTGAGTTCGTTGACAAGAAATTCATTTCTCCGGTTGTAGGATCTATTATTCCTGCAAAAGCATTATTGAATGTCTTTTTCCATATAGGATCGAACTCGCGAATTGTTTCTTTCAGTCCGTCAATAGTCTCTTTTGCCTCTTGTGCTGACAAAGTGAGATCTTTGAAAGGAGTCTGTCCGTTGTTCGTTATCTTATAAACGTCTTCTACAGCCTTGTGTAATTTCGCAATACCATCAATGCCTTTGTTTACGAAATTTCTGTTCTTTTCTTCTAACTCTTCATGCTTATTCTTAAAGTACATTGCAGCCTCCAAAATGGCAGTAACCGCAACCATAATCCATGTCATTGGATTAGCTAAAAGCGACACTATTGCATTCTTTAATGAGACAAACGCTATTCCTAATGATGAAATTGCGAATTTGAATCTATTAGCGACAATAGAGCCTTTTCTAAACGAGACAATCATCCTCCTTAACCCTTTGTCTTCTTTTTCACCAAAAATAGGGTTTATCTGATTAAGTATTTCTCGTTTAGATAATCCTTGTAGGCTTCTGCCTAAATCTGTATAAGCTAATGCATAAGCTGCAGCCTCTTTTGTTAGCTTTCCACTTTTCACAAGATCCCCTACCATTGAAGCATTTGTTAGCTTTGTTGTTGCAAGCAATTTTTGCTCTTCTTTAGTAAGGCCTACTGTGTTTTTTCGTAATTGTAGATAGGCAAGATTTCTTTTCTTTGTCGCAATTTCATTCTTTATTATCTCTACGTTTTCTGCAGAAATCACACTTGTCATCTGTTTATTTGCAATTTTTGCAGCAGCAGCATAAACGAGATAAGAAGAGATAGCAACAGACAGATATCCAAGATTATTAGTAAGAGACGTAAGAACTTCTGCAAGCCATTTCAGCGCATTTCCGCTTCCTCCTTCTGCCATTCGTCCAAGCATAAGGTTGAAAGCGTTCTCCAAGTTCGCATACTTAGCAGCAAGAGATTCTGCCATAACCTCCTGCATCTTGTAAAACTCACCTGTTTCATCTGTCATTTCCCAAAGAACAGACTTGACATCTTCAAAAGATACTTCTCTGTTGGAAATTCGCTTGCGTACATCAGAGGTGGAAACAATATCTCCTTCCTTGTTAGAATAGAACTCACTCAATTTACGAAGAAGAGGCACACCTGAGTTACTGAACATTCTTAACTCACGAGCATCCAACCATCCACGCGCTGAAGTTTGACCGAATTCATAAGCTATTCGAGAGAAATCGACACCTACTGCAGCAGAAATATCCGACAGTCGTTTTGTCGTTTCGTACAACTCATTATAACCAATACCAAACGCAGACAATTGCTTGGTGTTTTTCACCAAGTCCTGAACTGTGAACGGAGAAATCATAGACAGAGTTGAAACTTTGTTGTAAATTTCAAGCGCTTCTGATTCATTGCTAAAGATGGCTCCCATAGCCAACTTTTGCTTCTCCAACTCACCACCAATGGTAATAATCTGGTGTGCAAATTGTTGAAGTCCTACAATAGATAATGCGTTTTCTATAGTTGAACCCAACTGAGAGAACTGATTATCAACAGAAAGCACTCTATCTCTTGTAGAACCAAGTGTACGTTCGAATATTCCGCTTGCGTTTCCTGCGGCAGCAGATACTTTATCCCAAGACCTCGCAAACAAAAGAGCATTTCCATCAGACTTGATCGAATCCTTTCTTTTGTTGATAATATCACTTATTCTTTTAGAGTGAGAAGCAAGCATAGAATCGAGAGCAAACTTATTCTCTGTCCTCTTTGTTTTCTCAAGTTCTCTTTGATACTTTTGAAGGTCGCTTACGACATTGCGAAGTCCGGTGGCTCGAACTCCAGACTTTTCAACAGACTTTATGCCATTCTCGTACTGTCTGATTTTTCTTTTTAGTTCGTTAAGTACATCGGAATAAACTCCCTTTGTGGCATCTTTTGTTGTCTCTGTTCTTGTATAAGTTGCCTTGCGCAGTTTCTCCTCTATCTCTGCACCTCTCTTTGCAAGATAGTTTGCTTTTACAGTTCTGCTTCCGTCATCTTTGAACGCCTCGCCTCTCTTCTTTAGAGAATCATAGAGTCGTTCAATCATCATGAGCTCCTTCTTCAAGTCTTCGATTGCATCCAATCTTCTCTTGATAGCATAATTCTCCTTCTCTGTCTGTGCAATATTTGCGGAGATTACGCGAGAAGCAGATTCCTCCATTGCAATCTTTTGCTTGTAAGCATGAATCTCATCGATACCTGCACTAGCGCCAATCATAATAGAGTTCTCCTTACCGATCTTGTAAGAAGCAACTGCATTGAATCTAGAATTAAGAGCGTTTAGTCTTGCTTGTTCTGCAGCCGTAAACGTAGATGGAGAAGTAGCCTTCTTTGACTCTAAGTCTTCAATCTGGAAACGAAGAGTATTGAGAATAGCGTTTGCTCTCTCAATCCTTTTTTCCATCGAATTGAAGAATGGAAAATCGTGATGAGCGTATAGTGCAGTTTTTGTAGCGGCAATACTAGTAGTCAGATTTGCGAGTTCTTGGCGATCCTTAGATGTATCAACCATTCCTTCGTAAATCTTACGATTATCAAGAGAGCCAAGCGCAACCTTTCTTTGCTGCTCCATGAGTCGAACCATTTCTACATACTTCTTCTGTAGCTCTGGTCTTGAATTCATGATGTCCGCAGTGGATCTATTTAACTCTTCTATGATTGCAGACTTAGTTTTCTCAGAAATAGCACCTCTTCTTAGTTCTACAATTGCGTCTATAAAAGTATTATTACTTCCTCCCGATAAAGTAAATAACTTTCTGAGCGCATTTTCTGCCTCTTTAATATTGTATGTTCCATCTCCTAATGCCTGGAAGAGGTTTAAGTATTCATGCAGAGCATTTGTTGCCTTTGCGGTTATAACGGACTCTCCGACTGAAAGGAGCGCAGAGATACTATCAGACGTAGATGTTCCAGGGCCTGCAAGTCCTACAATACCCCTTGCAAAATGCAGATTTTGGAATTCTGTAGCCATTTTGTCAGAACGAGAAATGACAAGATTTATCTTTTCTGCCACATTCTCGAACTTCTTAGCGAGTCCGCTTAGTTCTGTCGGATCTTCCACAAGAGCCAAGGCTCTTCTAAACGAAGCAAGACTTGATTGGGCTCCACCAATTTGCTCAATCATCTTCTTGAATGGCTCTTCAAACTCAGTACCGGTATTTGAATTCTTCTTTATTTGGAACTCTTCTCTGATGGCCTTCAATTTGTTCTCTGCCTCATCAATTGCAGTCTGCAAAAACCTGTCAGATGTACCATTAACAACATCTTTTGAGAATAGTCCAAATGCGTTTGTAGGATTAGATAGGATTAGACCATAAGAATCCACGGACTGCTTGCTAACAGACGCATTAAGGGCTTCATTCATCTTCTGAACCTTTATTGCAGCCTGATCTGCAGCATTCCCTATTCCTTCAATAGCTTTTGCTTGCTCTGTCTGTTGAACAATAGTCTCAGCGCCAGATGGAGTATATACTTGCTCTATGTTTCTAGCACGTTGAATAACATTTCCTGCATTAACAACCGCCTTTACAAAACCTGCCGTTTTATCAGCTATATCAGAATCTGTCTTTGCCTTTTTTAGAGCATCAAGAGTCAGATCTATTGCAGTCTTTGCATTCTGTGCGTCCTCTGCAATCTTTTGCAGATATATTCTCTGTGATTCGTTTCCTTCTGTTTTTGCATAACCTTCGAATGCTTTTGCATCAAACAGAAGTGTTTTGTTGAAATAATCTAATGCCTCTTTGAGTAAGCCCTTGTCTCCTATTGCTTCCCTTACAGCAGAAACCTTCTGTTCTATCGTTGAACCAAAACCTGTTTTCTCGTAAGCAGCCTTCATTGCGTCGGCTGTTTTCTTTAGTTCAAGTTGCTTGACCTTTTCGTCATCTACAACCTGCTCTTTCGCCTTTTGAGAAGCATTAACCTCTGCCTCTATCGCCTTAATTCGGTCGTTTGACAGAGAAGAAGAAGATATATCCTTTATAGATGTAATTGCGGCAAGAATGTTCTTTGCATCATCGCGATCAGAGTAAATGCCAAGCTTTTTATCAACTTCACTCCAGGCAGAATACAATTGCTTATACTTTTCTTCCGGAGACAAACTTTTATTCCTGTTTATTTCTCCTGCGGCTTTCATGAGCGCCTTGGCTTCCTCGATTGCTTTGTCAGCCATGCTGCCCATCTGCTTATCCCATTCTGCCTTTGCCTGTTCAAGTACATTCTTTACGATCTTGTACCTTTCGTTTATGTCAACTACTTTGTCAAAACCATCTAACTCCTTGAATGATTTGCCAAGATTCTTTTCGTAACGCTCGATTAAAGGCAAGTTATCCTCGATAAACTCAGCCTTCTTCTTAGCATCCATTCTTGTGTTGCTAGAACCCTTGTCAGAAGAAGAACCTCTACCCTTTCCAGAATTTATGTCTCCAATGTTTCCATTGATATTAAATTTCGTTTCATCAAGATACTGCTGTATCTGTGTGCGAAGATTAACAAGAGCACCAGTAGCAACACTAAACTTCTTGATATAGACAGTATCGACGTGAAGTTGCTCGATGTTGTTATTACCCAACACCTGCATCATCTTAACCATCTCATCAAAGGCAACTTTAAGAGACGCTGGAGCATTTTCTCCTAGTTTCCCAAATACAGTAAAGATTTTCTCTTGCGTTCTAATGGCATTCGCTGCAATCTGATCGAAATATGCCTCAAAAGCAGCCTTTCCGTCAGATGAATTAAGGCTGTCTCTAAAGAATGTATTCGAAAACATCTTGTCTCGCAATGCCTTCGCTCTTTCAGGGTCTGTTCGAACGAATACATCTGAATTTATTTCTTTTTGATATTTCTTGTATTCGTCAACAAAACGCTGCATCTCTTCTGCCGCATTCCGAAGATTGTCAATTCCGAATCCCTTGCCCTTTCCAAACGAACCAAGCATTGTTTTCAACTCAGTTGAATTCTTTCCAAGACCTGCTTCAGAACGCAATACTTCTAGCACATTCGCGATAGACTTGTACTCATCAACATATCTCTGCATCATCTTAGACGCATTCGCAAAGTTTGCATTTGCTTTCTCTAAGCCTGACGTAGTAGTATCTGTTTCAAAAATACCAGTAAGCAAATTTCTAAGATTTACCTTGTTCTCGGAAATCTTCGATGCTACAGAAGAGAACATCTTGTCAACTTCATTTGCAACATTTCCAAGATTGGCAATCTCTTTAACTGCCGTCTTTGCACCTGAGCTAGTTCTGTTTTTGCCCCAAACATCATTTAGAATGTTTTTAAGGCTTGTGGCAGAGTATTCTGCTGCCTCAAATGTCTTGTTAAGTTGTTTAACTGCGGTTGTGGCATCATTTATTCCCTGTGCCACTTGAATATCAAGTGACACAGACTTCTTCTCCGGAATTGTTCTTAAACGTTCCTCTACCTCATAGAGTTTGCGAAGAGAATCACCTTCCAGTTTGACGCCTACGGAATAGAATAGACTTCCTAAATCCATAAACTAAATGTAATAATAAGATTGATGAATAGAGCAAGCAGGATTACTTTTCAGGGTTGCCTATGCTGCTCGTTTTGAAGCCCTGACCGAAGTCGAGTTTAATCTTCGGAGTCTTTCCGTCGCCATATTTAGCACGCCACTTAGCCTCTGCTTCCGCGACATCAAGTTTAGATGGTGTTGCCATCTCTCGAACGCCATTCTTCTTTTTCATCTGGCTCTTAGTTTTATCGTGACTATACACGACAAGCGCTTGATCTACCAGAAGGAGGTCAACCTGACGCTCTGTCAAACCCCAATAGTAGTCCCACATCGGAACTTCTATAAAACCGAATAAAAGATAACGAGGAGCAGTTAGACTTGGGAATTTTTCTGCTGTACCCCAAGCTGCGCCAAACGATTCTCTTGAAGGGAACGCTTCACTTCCTTTCTCGTCATTGTCATTGTTGTTACCTTCATCGCGGTCTGTAATATGATATTCATTGTATATGATTGCGTTTGCTTCTCCGCTTTTTTTTTACAGACAGAGAACAAAACAAAGTAATCAGACTCTGTGTATTGACGAATATAATATAGCCACCTCCAATATATTTGCCATACAATTCCCCACATAAAATACAGAGACCACCAAGAGTTTAGAATATACGCAGCTGCACACTTCGCAGAAACTCTATCCTCGTATTCCATTTCATCTTCTGTCGGTTCTTTTTCATCACTATTGTCGCTCTGAGCCCCTTTGCTATCAAGAAGAATTCGAGTAACGACAATTCTTGTTCCTTTCTTTAGAGGCTTTATTTTATATTTGTGTCCTCCAATAGTAATTGTTTCAGTTGTACTGTCTATAACATCAAGAAGCTCTCTTTCCGCTTCTTCGCTTGGCTGTGCCATTGTTTTTTTGTTATCTGCCATTTATTCGTTTGTTTGGTTGGTTTATAGAAATAAAGAACTACTGCCAAGAGAGTCATAGACCCTCTCGGCTTTATTATGTTTGAGCAGGTGTCACTTGTGTTGGATTCGTATATACAGAAGGAAGAATTACCGTGTTGCCAGGTACAACCTTTACGTTCCAATACGCTACACTATCCTTTCCTCGAGATGCAGTAAGTTCGCATTTCGGAAGAATCTCGAAATGGCCAGTATCATCTGCAAAGATTACGGCTCCGGTCAAAACATGAACAGAAGATACGTCAACTACCATTGCGTCCTGTCCGCCAAGTTTTCCTGTGTTCCCATACTTCGATACCTCTCCAAATAGTTCTGAGATAATTTGGTCGTTCGCCGCAATCTGAAAAGAAATATCAGGATCTCCCTTTGTACGTTTTGTCGCCCACGTTGCTCCTGTCACAAGTTTGACGTATTCATAATCAACTTCTCCTAAAGAATAGTTAATAGAACCTTCTACTACAGGAAACTCAATATCAGGCGCAGAATAATCAACATTATCACCACTCTCTGACTTGAAATAAACATGCGTAAAATCAGATGTAACTGATTTTATTGATGTCAATTTATTCGTGGGTTTGAAAATGTCTGTTGTTGATGCCATAAAAAAAAATAAATTAAAGCCAGTCGGCCAAAAAAAACCGACTGGCCTGTTACGACTTGATTCCTATCTACTAATGTTAGGCTTAATCCTTATGAAGGATCATGATTGCGGCGCCATCTGTATTATTAGATGGAGTAACAGTAACGTTGAAGTAAGCTGGATTGTCTCCATCGCCGACAACGAGTGAAGCGTACATTTCGACGTTGGTAAGAATGAGTACAGTCTGACCATTGTCATCGGTGAGAATTAACGAACCTGTTACCTTATTCACATCAAGATCGTAAGATTCACCAGAGAAAGTTCCGAGGTTCATGATCTCGATTCCAGAAACACTTTTATTATTCTTTTTTGTAAGGAAAAGGTCGTTAATCTTGCCGTCGATTGAAGCGACCTGGAACGAAATATCAGAATCGCCCTTATCTGCGCGTGAAGTCCAAATAGATCCTGTTGTTATCTTAATCTCTTGAACTTCAGCGTCGCCGGTATTAACACTTACACCATCAGACAATACGGGAAATTCGAGTTCACACTGAATTCCAGTTTGCGAACTTAACGTACTTGCTGTTATAGGATCTGAGTTATAATAAACGTTCTTCAGCTTTGAAAACAAAGTTTTAAGACTTGAAGCGTCTCCGCCATCTACAATAGAGACCTTTTTTGCTGTTTCTGCCATAATTGTAAGTTATTTTTAGGTTAAACTTAGTTGAAATTTATCAGTTGTGTTAATAAGAAGAAGCGCTCTAACTCCCCAAACCGTAAATCCAAGACTATCGTCTCCTGACAATGCTAATTGAGGACGTGTTGCTTGCCATCTCCATGAAGATTCGTTTTCTTCTTTATGGATAATTGGGAATTTTTCATCAACAACATCGAGAAGCTCTTGTAGTTTTGTAGTATTCTCTATTCCTCCCTCTAGATTTTTTACATAGATATCTACATATAGACTCGCTTTCTGATATGGGCCATGATCGTAACACGATGATGAAGTTCGTATTACAAGGAATGACTTTTTCTCATCTACAGCGGAAGGTCTGTGACCGGCAATAACGAAGTCACATACATCAGCAAACGTCTCAGTACAGAGAGTTTTTAGAACAGAACCTAAGTAGTGCTTTGTTTTTGTTGCCATATATTATTTCTTTCCTTCCAAATAGTTTGCGAACTGACTCACTGCAGCTTTTATGTTCTCATCTATAACAGACCTATTACTCTGAGTTTCCAAAATATCTAGGCCTCTTATCTGTAGTAAGTATTCTCCATAAGGAGTACTGTTTGCTACGAGTACACATAGTCCATGAGTTCTTACTGGTGTTCCTGCGTTCACGAATTGAAGAGACAATGTTCTTGCATATTTGCCGACACCTTCTGGACTGACGAATGTAAAACCAGAACTAGCCTTGTAGTTGCTTACGACTTCAATATGCGAGCCATCAGAGTACTTTGTTACGTTTGTCTTTCCAGGCCAAGTCATTGGAGAAGTAACACCTTTTACTCCAGGAACAATTTCTCTTGCCGACATTGGATTTGGCAAGGAACCTGATGCAAGTTTTCCGTCCCAATAAACAGCAGCAACGAAGCCATTTCTTGTATTGCCGGTAAGGTCGTGCGCTCCACCTGTTGATTCATTCCAATCCGACACAGCCTGAATGAGAGCGTATTTAGCATATTCGAAGCCTATGTTTACAAGCTGTTCTCGAATAGTCGCAATCGCCTTCTGTCTTCCTTTTTTTAGAACTGCATCATTACGTCCAGACATCTTTAGTTCATTGTTACGTTGAAGAATACTGTAGTCCCTAAATTCGAAATATCATCAGGAAATGGAACGACTATTTCTACTCCAGTATAGGATGAAATTCCATCTTCTACGTCGATGAGATAGCCAGGGTGGATTCCATGAACGACATGAGGAATGTCAACTGCAAAGTCTGCCTTAACTACATTTTGGTTAGTGAATTTACGCATCTGAGAAGAACCGTACTTGTGGCATTTTCCTTCATAAATAACCTTTTCGATTCGTTCAGAAGGAGTAGAGAACTGAACACTCTTTGAAGCCCCATCTGACTCAACATGATATATTCTACACCAATGCGGATATGCCTTCTTGTTGACTACATAATTCATCGCCTTCTTTCTGGATTGTTAAGCATCATACCATGCGCTTGCATCCGTATAGAAGGTTTTGGCATAGGGATCATTTCCTGTTCACCATATTTAGCATACAATCTCCGCATTTCTGCAAGAATCTTCTTCTTGTCTTCGATACTCAATTGTGTAGCTCCTTCCTTCTGACTCCAGTTTCCGTTTGTCTGGCTATAACTCTTCGTCATATTTGGAGAAAGATATATGTAACGAAGCAAATCTGCATAGCACAGCATTTTTTCTTTTGTCTCAACATCAGCAAATGACTCACATGGATCTATTCCTCTGTCTGCCATTACGCTGATTATCGCATTTTCAGAAACAGTAAAGTCAGCGACCTTACCGTGTAAGTATTCCAACACGGTAAAGGTCTGACTTCCGTATTGCGCATTAGTATTCATCTTTTACTAACACTTTATAGGTTTATCAAACAGTCGGGAATGTGTAGTTATCCTGACAGTTGAAGATCAAAACACTCTTCAGAGGGTTGGAAAGGATTGGGAATGCCCAAAGTTCTGACTCGAAGATGTTACAAACAGGGCTCTCCTGCCATTGGTTCAAAATAGCGATAGCATTGTTCTCGCCAGTGAAAGAGTACTGACCTGTCTGCTGTGGGCCTGCTGCTACACGCTCTTCGTAAACGGAACGTGCATTCTTGATCTCGAACAAACCAGATCCACTATTGCAAAGAACAAGTGAAGTTGGCTCGAATGAAGCAGTATCTACCTCGCTGATACCGTTGATCTCTTTTGCGCTCTTCTCATCGATTACGCGGAAAGGAGCAACTCCGAACTCGTGCATTACACTCAAAATCTCGCTCTCAACAAGCGTGTAGTTAGTGTTTGCGATTCCTGACATGTGATTGCGGCACTTTGCAATCACAGAAGGATGCAGCATCAACTTGCGATACATAGTCTTTGTGATCTCCCAATGGTCAAAAGGAAGATTCTCGTCCTCTGCAAACTGCTGAGCATCGAGCATGTCCTGAATTGGGTCAGACTGAGCATTTGGAGTCCAAGTGCTTCCGCTGATTGTGAACCAACCCTTGCCTGAATTTGGTTTTGCTTTGTACTTGTCTGGAATCATGAGGTCGGCCTGAACCAAAATACCATCCTCATTGAAGTCGTTGATTACACCTGTAGAGAGACCTTCATATAACCATGATGTAATCTTGTTGTGGATACCGATAACCAACTTGTCTGACTTTGCAATCATCGAGTCAATCATCAACTCCTCCATCTTACCCATGTTCGATGCTGCAATCTCCTGCATCTTCAAAAGATCGTCCTCGTCCATCTTAACGCCGTGACCTACCTTATAGATAGAGCCACCGAAGCGTGACCATCCAGAGGTTGAGCGGATAGGCTTGTTTGCGCCAACTCCGATGGCAGATGCCTTAACTACAATCTCATCTTCCTTAACAATGTTACCCCACACACGAGACAACTGCTTCGGGCCGAATACTGCATAGTTCTGCCAACCCTTACCATTGTACTTAGCATTACTGTGGTCGTAAATTGCTTGATAATCCTCTGGTGCAAGATAGCGTCGGAGGTCAAGCGAACTATAGAAATTTGAATTACGATTTGCCATATTGTCTATGCTTTTGTTTTATTGTTGATTACTTGCGAGTAGAGAAACGGAAATAGCATCCATTCTCAAGCAGAGCAGTCTTGATTGCAGGAGCAATAGGTGGAATACGGTTCTCAAGTACAGGTCGATCATTAGACCAAACGCCGGTAGCATTTACCAACTTAGCCTTTGCGTCCTTTACAATGTCTCGGTCAAGAAGAGAATTAGGAACTACCTTAACTTTTGCGCTACTTGTCTTTGCGTCTGCTTCTACCAAAATTGCGTTGGCGCTAAAACTAGCATCGCTACCAAGAGTTACTACGTCATAATCTGCAGCAGTTGTATCTACTGACTTAACTTCATATCCCTGACCAGCAGTTGACAAAGTGCTTGGTGCTACCATAAGATTCATACCAACCTTAACGCGAGAGCCCTGACCATCCTTCGCGAGTTTTACAGTCTTTGAAGTGGCTGTAGTCTCAACCACCCTAAACGCATAATGAATAGCAATGGTGCGAGTGTCCTCGTTACAGTTGATAGGCGTACCTGCAGGCAGTACATTAGGATAGTCTGGCAGAGCAGAAAGATCGAAGTTGTAACCGCCAGTCAAGACGTAGGGATGACCCTCAAATACAACACGTGCACCGCCAACCTTATCGCTAAATTCGATGTGCTGATTTGCTGATGTTACCATAATTGTTGTTGATGTTTTTTTTGATTGTTTTACTTCAAAGTCTTGATGAACTTTTCGTGCTGCTCTATACGGGCCTTTTCTATCTCAAGTTTCTTTTCGAGATAACTCTGAACACTAGACTTGTTGTTTCCTCCCTCAGTAGAACCAAAAGCCTGTCGAGATCCAGAAGGATTGAGTCGTTTGAACAGCTGATCGTATTTGTTCTTTACCATCTCAAGAAGTTGCGAGCCTGTCGTTTCTGCTTTGATTTCACCACGAACCATGTCAACTGCCAAATCCCACGTCGGTTTATCGTTGATAACTAGTTTTTCGGAAGTTACAGAAGATTCAAGTCCTGCGATAAGCGAATCTGCCTTTGCGGACAACTGTCTGCTTGTTTCCATGTTAAGCAACTGTTCGAGCTGTGTTTGCAGTTTGTCAACTGCTGGATTGTTCTGAGGTGCTGCCTTCTGAGCCTCTTCAAGAGCCTTCATCCTTTCAAGAATCTCCTTGTACTGATCTTGATTATTGTTGTTGTCAACTTTGTCAGAAGGAGGAGTGTATGACTTCTTGAATTCCTCAATCTTTGTAGCGACATCATGATTGAAATTTCCGCTTAAAGACTTCAGGATTGCTGAATGCGAAGCAAAAAATGCTTCATCTGGTTCACCTTCCTTTGGCATTACCTGTGTTACATAATCTGTGATTGATCTGTCGCTCAAACTGGTTTGTCCAGTCATTGAGACAAGCTTGGCTTTGATTTCTTCAAATTCCATTATTAATGAGATGTAAAAAAGATTTATATTGAACCTTGTGTTTATCACAAGGCAAGGATTGTCTTTTTTTTGTGGCGGGAGACGGATTCGAACCGCCGACCTCAAGGCTATGATCCTCACGAGCTACCACTGCTCTATCCCGCTATACACATTGATGTTTGCTGCAAAAATATACATTTTTTATACGCTTAACAAATTTTTATGCAAAATTTATACACTTTTTTTGAATATTATGCAGAAAGTGTATATTTTTGCAGCGTAAACAGTTATTAAAAAGTAATCCTATGGAAATGTATGCAGGTTTTTGTGATACTGACGGACACCAAGTGTTATCTGGTGACTATGCGCAGGAATTGCGAGACTTGGACAAGGAGAAGAAAATAAAGAATACAATTATCTCACAGATGGGAGGACAGACAAAAATCCTTTCGTCAAACGCAACTGTATCATTTACAGGAGGAAGCCGTGGAGGTAGCAAATCGTTTTCAATCCTACTTGAAGCTCTAAAAGATATAAATAATCCAAACTTCCATGCTATTATTCTGCGTAAAGAGAAGAATGACTTAATAAACCTTATCGAAGAATCTAAAAATGTATATAAAGACTACGGAGTTTATGTAGGTTCAGATAAGGATATGGTATGGAAACTTAATGCAGGAGGGACAATAGCATTTTCATTCCATTCTGGTTCAATAGATGACTTTAGAGACCGATTTCAAGGTCGTCAGTATGCATATATAGCGATTGATGAGGTTAGCCAGATTGACTTTGATAAGTTTCTTTATTTGTTAACATGTCTTCGTGATTCTCATGGCATTCATTGTAGAATGGTGGCATCATGTAACCCTCCAAGAAAGACTCATTGGCTTAGAACATTGCTTGATTATTATATAGCGACAGAAGATACAATATGTCCACCTGAGTATAGAAAAGAGTACATAGACGGAAAATTTAATCCTTGGTCTGATGGATTTCCACACCCAGAGCTTCATGGCTATCCTATTCCGTGGCGTGATTCTAAGAAGAGATACTGCTACTTTGCAGGAGCAAAATCTGTTTCTGATATAAAATGGGGGGATGATAGTCACTCCGTTTACATGGCGTGCAAAAGCCAGATTGATGCTTTATGGAGTGAAGAGTATAGAAGATTTGGAGATCCTGAAGATTTGTTTGTTATGTCTGTTTCGTTTGTCGAAGCAAAACTTACAGATAATCTAAAACTTCTGGAAGGAGATCCATCTTACATCGCTCGATTAGCTAACCAGGACAAATCTCAACAGATGGCAGATTTGAAGGGTTGTTGGGATATAGATGGTGATAGCGAGGGATATGTTTCTGAAAGTGAAATGGAATCATTTCTTTACAATACGCGACAGTATGGAGATAATATAAGACGCGTGTCAATGGATATAGCATTAGAAGGAGGAGACGCTACAGTTATGTGGCTAATTGTTGGAAACTCATTCGAAGATGTTGCTGTATTTAGGCTAGATTCAAAAAATCTTATCATCGCAATAAGAGAAAAGTTGATAGAATGGAATGTGTCAGAACAAAACGTTGCCTTCGACTCAATCGGAGTCGGGCAGCTTATTATTGGATATTTTAAGAGAGCAATAAAATTCAATGCGCAAGAAAGACCGTTCGGATCATCCAAGAGCGAACAAGAACAAGCATCAAGAGAATACGACAACTTAAAATCTCAGGCAGCGTTTAGATTTGGAGACAAGATAAAATACAAAGAAATATCTATCAATCCAGAACTATTGGAACGACGATTTCAAGTCAAGGGAGGAGATATGATAAGATTAAAAGATATTCTAATGGAAGAGCGCAAGATACTATCTCTTGACGTACAGAAACGTGATAACGGACGAGGTAAATCTATTATTAAGAAAGCTGACATGAAGAAGATGTTAGGACGCTCTCCTGACTTCATGGAATCAATGTTCTATTCTGAGATTTTTTACATAAAGGCAACTCGCAATACAACCACAAGACCATCTGGTTCTGCAAGATATATATCAGGAGCGACAAAAGCAATTGCCAATGGAGGTTATTCGGCAAATAGAGGTAGAATTGGTAGGGTTTCTTACCGGTAACAAATAAACATTATATTATATGGAAGAAAAACAAGAGCAGATTTCATTCAGAGACCTTAAAACAAAAAAGGTTTGGCGTAGGTTTTTACCGCAGACCGTATTGGCTCAAGGTCAATTGCAGACATTTTTCAGCGGTAATGAACCGCCATACAATCCTGGAAGAAACGTTTTTGAGATAGTAACTCAAGCGGATTTTCTTGCAGAATACTACCCAACATCTCATAAGATAAATTCTGAAACATATTATCCGAATGTTTGGAGAACAGTATCAGAAAAGGTTATCGACCCTGTTACAGGAGAGTATTCCATAGACAATGATGGCAATTTCATAACCCAAGAGAATGTATATTGTGAGATCGTACCAAGATTCTCATTCCCATATCAGCAGATAATAGCGTTTACTCATATCTATCACGCTACATCTAATGATATTCAACATGAATTAGCGATTCCAGATCCTACAGAAGCACAAGATAAGTTATTCGACGATATGTGCTCTTCGTGGCATGAAGCTGGAATGGAAGATGCATGGTATCAATCGTTCAAAGCAAGAGAAATAACTGGAGATACAGCATTTGTAGGAAGCGTTCGTAATGGTGAATTCTCTTGGAGAGTTTTTTCATATAAAGACGGAGATGTTCTATATCCACATTATGACCAAACAGGAGCGTTAAAATTGCTTGTTAGGTCAACATTCCAGTACGACGCTTCAGGAATGACAGTAAGCGAAGTTCTCGAAGTGTGGGATGAAAAGAACTATTCAATTTATAGACGATCTCAAGGAGAATCAAATGTAATAACCAAAGTGTTCGACAGAATAAAAGGAATCTTTGGAATAGAAGGATATGTTCTAGAATATTCAGAACCTCATGGATTTCCGTTTATACCGGCAGTATATATGAGGAACGAAGATGGCCCTGGATGGAGTGCATCTCAAGATAGTATTGATAATTATGAGTTGAACTTCTCACAGATGGCTCACAACAATCAAGCATACGGAGAAGCTATACTTGTTACCAAGACAAAGGGTGATATGCCAGTAGATATCACTAGAGGTCTTAATGGAACAATAAAGCAAATTGATATGGATTCGGAAAGCGAGGCACATTTCCTTGAAGGTCAATCTGCATCGGATTCATATATGAAGCAACTCGACAAACTTGAAGAAATGATTTATCGAGGCTCAGAAATTATCAAGTCACCGACAGAATTGAAATCAGGCGATACTCCTGCAACATCAATAAAACTTCTGTTTACTCCAAACATGCAACGTGCAGAGTCGGATCTCACAGAGTGCCGTCCTTTCATTTCTGGAATGTGGAGGATTTTTGCATTCGGTTATGGTTACGTTAATAATTGTATTACAGATGCAATGTCCCTTAGAGTTATTTCGTGGGGCAAGGTGTTTGTCCCTCAGTCAGAGTCTTCTATTGTCGCTGATTTGGTAGCACTCGTTAATGCAAAGATTTTGTCGGCACAGACTGCCGCAGAGAGATGTCCGTTCTATAGCAAGCCTGGAGAGTCAAAGAAGATTCAGGTAGAAGAAAAAAGAAAGAGAGACGCAGAACTTCTTGTTGAGTTAGAAGAAATTAAAGCAACTCAGCAGTCTCGTTTAACTCAAAATAGCAATATTGAAAATCAATGAACGAACAAATAAGACCTACTGAATCGCAAATAGCAGAAGCAAAGAACTACATAGAACGTAGATTGGATGCTCAGCAAGAAGTTGAAGACGAATTGTACTTTGAGTTTCAAGAAGCAGCAAGAAAAATTGCTGCAATTGTAATAAAATACAAGTTTCGGAACATTCCGCTTAGATTCTCAGGATCTAGTATGATGGCGATAGAGATAGAAAAAGTTATAAGATGGCTCGAAATAAAGATTGATGAACTTCTCTCTGAAAAATACCTTCCGGACGAAGCAGATGATCAATCAGAAGAGCATGATAGCAATATTCTCGAAAGCATTAGAGGAGATTTTCATGGAGCAACATTCGAAGATAGAAAAGAGTTATATATCAGCAAGTATATTCTCGCCTTAAAGCAGATGAATTTCGACAATATCGAAATAGACGAAGAAGAGATATATGAAGCCATTATGGAGTCAAGTGGGTATCCTGTTCGAAGGATGCAACTATTATTATCTAATACTGTTGCGCTTGGATGGATGACATGGTCTATGAAAAATGCCATTGAAAATGGTGCTATAGGGTTCTATGTAGTAAACGGGAGTAATCCTTGTAGTTTTTGCGTTGATAAGAGCAAACATCTTCATAGGATCGGAGAAGAAACACCACCATTCCATCCATCATGTATGTGCATGGTAGTATATGTATAATTTTTTTGTTTGTTTAGGTTTGTTTCCTAACAAAAACATTCGGTTTTTATCATTACACACGAATCGGAGACTGTTGTAAAGTCTCCGATTCATTTTATTATTTGCTTGATAATTTCATATATCGTATTTAAGCCAACCGTACTTTATTCTTGCAGAAGGAGACCATTCGTATTCAAATGCCTCCATCTCAAAAGGGTTTCGCACGTATGCCTCATGGAATGCGTAACCTCGATACAATCCACGAATATAATACATAATGTATAGAATGTAAAACCCTATAAATAGTAGTTCTTTTTGTTGCTCAGCATGAATATTTGCGTGTTCCTTGCATCTGTTAGAAAATAGATTTATTCTATCTTCTCTTACAAAACAAAAAGGCCACAAAGTCAATGATACAAACTCTTTTGATGGGAGAATTTTGTTACGAATGATAATCATAATAGAAAAATATTTAGAAACCGTCGCGAGGTTCATGTCAACATACTAAAACTAAAGTCAACTAAAGATTCGAGAACCGCATTAAATCAATCTTGTAGTTCGCTTGTCTTTCTTCTTCGCTTAGCAGATGGTCGTACACTCGAATTGACTTAATGATACCTTTAAGACCATTGCCTATTGATAATGGTTTTGCATTTCCACCCCAAGTGTCACCTCTTCCTACGTCAACACCGTTAACGAAATAGCTATTATCATAAGGTTTCATAGTAGGCCCATAATCTTTTTTAATAGTACAACTGACAATCTGTAATTCTTCTAAAGTTATATTAGAATTACTAAGATATTCATGACCACCAAATTTATAGTCATACTGACCAACTCTCCATACTCTTGCACCAATGTCTTCAGAAGTTGAATTACTGAACAATGTAAAACTATTATTTTCTCCTTCCGGTTGAAAAACGATTTCTACATATTGACCATCTTCCCAAAACTCAGGAACAGACAAATAATCCTTTCCATCAAACACAATTCCTTTATTTTGCTGCATCACTCCTATTTGAGATACACATTGTTTGCCGCCAACCATATCAGTCCAATATGTAAATCTTGATGGAGTAAGAGTTAATAGACCATCTTCGTTATTATACTTAACGTATTTGCCGTTTCTGAAGTACTTGTAATTAGATTTATCATATCTTGACTTTTCATCTACTTCTCCAAAAGCAAAATACATTCCTTCTTTTTCGTAACTTGTAGCACCAATGTCACTTGCTGCCCACTTTGTGCCACTTGGCAATCCTAAATCTACTCCTTGTGTGGCAGATACAGCTCTAATGTGATAACCATAATACTTTTCAGGATAAATCCACCATTCCTCATCATCTTCAGTGGGAAACAATGGCGCATTTCCACCAATATATGCTACACTAACATATTTCGTCTCTGGCCATGCAATAAAGAGCTCATTTGTCATATACATAGCGCAGCCATAATTATTTATTCTTTCTGCACCTGTTTTATAGCCGTTATCTACTACGAAGTATATACAATTTCCAGTGCTTCCTGTGAACTTATAACACGTTCTATGATCGTATGTATAGTAAGTAGTTACTTCACAGTTGTCAACTAATTCTTGCCAATCAGCCTTAGATGGAGTTCTCCATTCGTTACCTAAATTATAAGTAGCTGCATCATCTGGAATCCCAAGAATCTCAGTGATTGACTTAGGATCGAATGCGTCAAGCTGAAAAATCAATCCATCCTTAATATAATTATTCCAAGGTTTATCGTACACGACGAGTTTTCCATTGTGGTAGAGAAATTTTACTTTTCTACCACAATGGAAAAATTCTTTCACCTTCCTTAGTTCACTCATAACTATTATTTGGTTTTGTGATAAGGATTATATTCATTCGCCTTTTCGAACATAGCTTTCACTCTCTCCTTCTTTTCTTCAATGCGCTTTTTGCGTTCTTCTCTATACATATCATTCCTCGTTTTGAGATTCAACACAGCCTATATAACAATCATTCTTTACCTCGATGGTAGTCATTTCATCGAAAACAGTACACGGAAGGATATTGCATCCGTAGATTGTCTCTTCTTCTTTATCATAAGCAGTAATTGTTATATTTTCACTTTGCTTAATTGTGCAATTGTTTGATTTTGTATAAATGTATATATTTTCACTACCAGTCGCACTTAAATTCCATTGTATAGATGCAGACATCATTTTATGAACTCTGCTTAAAGTACCACCTACATCAATTAAGTACGAACTGGAGCAATTATTCGCAGATGTGATTGTCATATATCCCATCAGTTCAGAACAATTCGACAAAGCGCATCGTTCTGACTCATAATACAATGTCAAATTAGTAGATTTTACCACTACATTATGTCTGCTTCCATCAAGAAATGTTATATTCGGAAGTGACATTGGTGATTCATTGCGAATATCATCATGTATCCTGTTGTTAAAACAAGATCCTGTCAAAGAAGCATCTTCGCATTCATTATCATAGTAGTCTGAGAATGTATATGCCCATATATAGTCATTTATATCTATTTCAATAGGCATTTGTGGATATGGCGTATTTCCAAGATACGCACCTATTAGAGAATCGAAATCTTCTGTGCTTGTAAAAGGTTCTGGATCGAGTCCTTCGGTCACTCCTGTGACCTTGAATCGTGCAAACTTGATATTCTTAAAGTCATAAGGGCAATCATTGTTGTATTCGTCAATCATTCGATACACAACACCATTTCCGCTTTCATTCGCCCATCTAAATCGGCTCTTGTCGTTATCTATAGAGTACCAAATTTTCCATGCGGCAAGAGTACTATTGTTGAAATATGTATCACCATCATGCTTACAAGCACGGCACTCCTCTCCCAATTCGTTCTTGGAAAGAGCGAGTGCAATAATATCGAATACGTGTCCTGCACTACTGGTATATTCTTGCTCGGTAGTACATGTGTAGTCTGTAATGCGATATAATGTTCCTTCTAACAGAGTTCCACTGTCTCGCAATACCTTTAGTTCACTATATGTAGTAGAGATCATTCCTCCACCGCTACCACCTCCACCTTCGATTGCCTTTTTGATGGCTTCGTCTATCTGTTCGCCTGTATATCTACTCTTATACATAGTTAATCTTTTTCTTGTTCAACATAGAAATCTTGATCGTCACTTGTTACGAATTGCTCGCCATCGGAACATACAAAATTTTCGTACTGATGTGCTGCGAAAACGTATAATTCGCCATCTATAAAGAATCTATTCATAGCGTTATTCGGTTATATACACGTTTGTGTATGTGTTGAGAATATTCTTTTTCTGTTCTTCGCTTTTATCATCCCAATCAACAGATGAAATCACGATTTCAGAAAGGTGTTCTTGAAGATTCTTTGATTTTCCTTCTACAGTAACATCAATGGCATCTGCATCAAGAGCAGATCTTCCTTCTGTTGTTCTGTCTAACTTAAATGCAAGTTCCATAATTTATTCATTAACTTGTGCTACATTCAACTTACCGGCAGCACCAGCAGCTACATTTGTGTATATAACGTAATAACTGTTCGTAGCCGAATTATTAACTCTCGAAATGCTAACAACTTTTTTTTGTGTTTCGCTATTAAGATATGCACCTGTTGTAGCGTCCTGGAAAACAAGTTTCTTGCCGGAAGGAACGCTAGAAGCGATTACAGCGAAACACAAATACTTGCCTTTATCAATTGAAATTCCAGTAGCTGTAGCAGAAGTGCTAAAACTTTTAGAAAGTGATTTAATTACAGACTCTGTTATATTTGTCACATCGGTCAACTGACCAATGTATCTATATTCAGAGAATCCCCAACTAAGAGTATTGCTTTCCTTTGTTGAACCTGCGGAAACTTTTATTTTGTAAGAAACTCCGACATTAGTAGAAGGACAAGTGAATGATTTTTTGTCATCACTAATAGAAACATCCGACACAGATACATTGTCTCTATATACACTTACTGATGTAGGATTAACCTGATCACCTTTCTTTGTTAACGAAGCCTTGAACATAGGCATTATAGTATCTCCATTCTCATAAGTGCTATCGGTATAATCTCCATACTTCGATATGTTTACAGAAAGAGGAAAGCAATAGTCTATGATATCTGGAATCATATTAAACTGTTCCTCTGTTACATTACTATAGAAATCTGGCATATTTTATCATGTTGTTGTTTTGAAGCGTATATAACGCCCACTAGCAAGAACGATCAGACGACCATCGTTTAGTGTGGCAAGTTCTGCTCCTATTGGTTTATATGTAATTGCATCAAGAGCTGCAACTTCGAATGCGTTTTCTCCTGCTTTAATATCTGAGATTTTCCCTCCCATATTGACATCTGCAAATAACGAGTCAGAAACGGCGATGTCTGCAGTAGTAAAGTTGAATAGCAGTCTGCTCATAGATTATATCAATTTGTTGTTATTTCACACTCATCAACAGGAGAGTACGAAACAATCTTATAAAATTTAGGGTAGATTCTCGAAATGATATCATTACCGATTACACGTCCACCCCAATTAATCGTGTTAGACAACGAACTTATTGCATATTCGTGTTCTAATGAAGTTTTCTCGTATATCATTCCTCTTGCTGGTATGCTTCTTTTTATGTAGAGATTGAAGTCTTGGTTTACTTGTATCTCTGCATAATACATCTGCTTGCCATCTTCGTCTATTCCAGGTGTGAAATTATAACTTGTTGTTGCCATAATATTTGTATTTTTAGTTACGTCGCAAAGTTATTCATTATCTTTGTATTATGCAAATAGACTTTCAAAACTTTGTGCACAATTTTAATATCAACGCGCGCATTGATGCAAAAAGCATACAACGCGCGCGCAAAATTAGAAATTCTTCCTTCTAGCATACTCGCATATAAGCGTTGAATCAACCTTGTTATCATCAACGTTTTTGCACCTGCTCTTTGGAGAGTCATCCTTTCTAAAGTCTATTGTAGGGAATAGTCTCTTTGCAGCGTTTATGCTCGTCTTTTTTGTGTCGATAATGGTTCTGCAAATCGTTTTTCCATCCTTTCTTGTAGAAACTTCCTTGTGTGAAATAACATCTGAATTCATCCACATTTCTTTCTGCCATTCCTTCGGCTGAACCATTACATAAGGAATTCGAGATCCGATGAGAATCATTTTGAGCATACCGCAAACATATCCAAAGTTGAATGTTGCTTCTGCAGAAGATCCATAAATAGCGTGAACATCTTCGATTGCACAAATTATCTCTTCATTCTCATTCCTCCACTTAAAGAATTGTTCGAATAACAAAGCCCAATCACATCCATCAATTGCATGATATTCGAAAACACCATTCTTCTGGAAAGCTACAAATCCCTTGCTTCCTGGATCTATACCAATATACGCCTTGTTCATGTTAAAAATCATTTAGTGCACGTTTGAATGCAGTTATTATTCTGTGCATTCCATCCGGATAATTATTGTTATCAAAAACGCTATACTTTCGGATTTGTTCATCGAATTCACGCTGCACCTTGTCCTTCTTTTTGCGTATAATCATCTTCGCAACAACAGTTGTAGCATCTGCTAGTGCGAGTATATCTTCCTCGTTCAGGTACACGTTGTTTTTGCGACCATCTTTTCTTTCGAATGAAACACAGTATCTGTTCCCATCTCTTGAAATTCTTGTAATCATACTACATATTTTGTTTTAACTTCATTAAACTCTTCTTCAGTGTGGAGGAATATAAATGGTTTCTTCCATTGTGCTATGCATTTTGCAACATATTCTTCAATACTGCACGATCTACTAAGATGATGAGGGTTATCAAGAACAATTCCGTCGCACTCTAATAGGATTGATATATTCTTTCCTATCTTCTCTACAAATTTCCCGCCAGAGTTGTTGCTTAAATGAGAAACAGAGTCGTAGCCATATTTCTGCTTTAGCCTCTTACTGATTTCTTCTACCCTCCTACGCACATCGTCTGCTGTTTTGTTTTTTTCCGGCAGCAGGAGTTGAAATATATATCTTCATATTCGATATCTGTTAAAAAAATAATCACAGAGCATTGAGTTTTGAATTTATGAATTTTCTTCGTCTTCAGAATTTTCAAAATCCGCTACACTCTCGAATAGTTCACTTTTGCCACTTTCTTCATTTCTCTTCGTTAATTCAGAATGAGCTCTTATTATATCTTCTACGTATGTGTAGTCTATGTCGTGAAAACGCATTGCAGAAGGATACAGGATTGTTTTTATGAAGTTCTCTACCGGTTTAACATTGTTATCTCCTATGAATCCTACAAGGAGTCCCCATGTGAGAGTCCCTGGCGCGTATTTGCACGAGAAAACGCCTGAGATAGCCGATATTGTTAACTCTAAGTTTTCTGAAAGTTCGAGATTAAAACCACCTATCGACACTTTCTTTCCTTTAAGGTTCTTATAGAACTCTACTGACTCTTTTTTTTCGTCATTAATTTCAGTCTTTTCCATTTCTTAAACTATTAGCATTAAACTCTATCATTTTAATCATGTGTTTTGCGTTTTCTGCACTATATTCCCATCCATAAGGAACTACAATGCAGTTTCTTTCTCCAACAGGAATGAGATTAGTATTGTTGTCGTACATTCGGAATGGTTCACCTATCATTCTCATTCTGTCGTTGAATTTCCTAGCATATACTCGTTTCGTTTGAATCGACTTGTCCTTGAGATTTTTGCCGCTATCACGAAGTTCGTTATAGAATCCTGACTTTGCAAGTGCTTCCTGAACTTTTCGAACATCAAACCTTGGCCCATCCGGATCCTTTCTGTATGTACCTTCTAATAATCCATTACCAAGATAGTACCATATACTATCCTCTGGTATGCCAAGGTATTTTTCAAGTTTTCCGATGTCTTTTGTCATAGGCCTGTCTCCTTCGAGCATTTCTGCATCTATCATTGCCTTTCCATAACGTCTTTCTCTTGCGATTGCAAGATCCATACTTGCCTCAAGCAACTCGTCAGATGAAACGCTCTTATATATATAGAAACCTTCTCCTATATTTCTTCTAGTTCTGCTAAAACCAAGCTTTTCTAGTTCAATAGAGAATTCGCTCTTTTTTCGTGGAGTCTCTTTATTTCTTTTGCACCATTTTGTAAAACTCTCGTAAAGTTCTCGAATCGACATCCACACTGCAACAGACAATGTTTGCTCATGGTACTCTTTATAGTACCCTGCATCCATAATCCATCGAGTATATATACTCTTGTTATGTATGTAGTCATCTACGATACTTTGTACCGACTCAGGTATTACAATCTTGTAATTGCGCTCTTTTAGTCTCTTTAATCCAGACATCGTCCAGTTAAATATGGCAGGAAGCTCGCATTTCAATTCAGTTGCAAGTTCTACGTTTTGTCTCTCAATTGAAACAACTGTGTTAAACGGAAGTATTATAAGTCTTCTTCTTACGCTCTCTGAAGTGTCGCATAATGTTGGGAGCGTATTTGCATTGGCCATCAAAAGAGGAATACCCACTGCCTTGAATGGAGAATGATACATTACTCTAGCCATTGTTGGCTCTCCAGAAACTAAAGACTTAAACGCGTCTGCGTTACCTTTACTTATCTCAATTGTCCTTATTTCCGAACAATAGTTAAGTCGCTTGCCCAAAATGGCTGCAATGTTGTATTCTCGTCTTCTTCCGATAAGATCACTTACTGAAAAATTAGAAACATTTTCCTTGCCCATAAGATCAAGTATTGTCTCAAATACAACACTCTTTCCATTTGCGCCAGAACCCTTCAATATCATCATGTGCTCGAACTTTATAGCAGATCTATCTATGAAGCATCCGGCCATAAATTCTTGAAGAAGAAGTTGGTGTTCTGTATCAGGAACGACCTCATCGAGAAATGTTTTCCAAAGAACAGGTACATCGTTCGGATTATACGCATAATCGACAGATACGTTCGTCATGTACTTTTCATTATAATCGTGGAGACACATATCAGAGGTATCGTAAACTCCATTCTCCATGACAACGATAGTATTGTCTATCTGATGCTCATTCCCTTTTATAGCAAGCATACATGTGTTAACGAAGTCCTTCACTCTACTATGCGTGCATCCCTTCATACCATACTTTTCAAGAGTATTACGTAATGCATCGTACATGTCTCCCCATGTAAACGGAGAGTATTTTTTTCCATCGAACACATGAAGCACTCCATTAAACGATACAATCGGAGATCGAGAAACGGCTAGTCTTATCACCCTCTCAATTGCTGATATTCGGTCTTCTCTTGTATGCTCTTTTTGTGCATCTTCTATGTCCATTCTGGTTATAAATGATGATATGTGCCTTCTTATGGAGGCCCTTACATCAGACCCAACATTCAGTTTGGTATCTTTCATTTTATGAACGAATTTAATATAACAATGATGCAAATATACATAGTTTATGCGTATTTAGCAAAATTTTCTGCATTTTTCTTGCATAATATTTCATTTTATCATATATTTGCATCCGAAATCATCGAAAAATATATAAAAAAGATGGAACTTTCACAGCGGTTAAACAAATTGATGCTTACATACAATCTAGAGGCAAAGGACATAGCATACTGCGACCTTGTGTTATCTGGATGGCTAAAGCACGAAGCAGCGTTCTATGCGTACGGACTGGCACTGCCTGAAAAGAGTAAGATAAATCTATATATAAAGGAGTACACAAAGAACCATCCTGGAATAGAACAGTATCTTTCTGATGCCGAAAAGGAAAAGATGGAACAATCTGTTAAAGCCGAGCGTCTAAAAACAATAGAGGCGCAAAAAAGAGCGAAAGCTGAAATGGAAGCAGCAAGAGCATCTGCAGCAAACGTAAATAACGAAACAACAGATGTTCTAGAAAAAGACGATCTGCTTAAACTTTACTCTGAGATAATAAGAGACCCTTTGGCAGACGCAAAGACAAAGATGGATGCTGCGAAAGGACTATCAGACCTTACGCAGATGAAGAAAGAAGTAGCACAAGTAGAAGACAACAGAACTCATTTCTTTCTTCCTCTATCATGTCATAAATGCGAACTATACATGAATTTCCAAAAATTAAAACAAGATGAAAGAACTGACAAACAAAAATGAGGTCATAGAGGAACTCTTTAAGATGCACGACAAGAAACTGATGCTAAAAGGCTCGACGCAATCGAATCTGCAATAAAGTACCTGCAATTTAGCACAAGTATCGAACATATTGTTGAGCAAGTAGCATCGATGCAGAGAACTATATGTGAATACGAAATGTTTGTCGGAGATTTGACCATAATGGTTAATTCAGAATTAAATCACAAAGCTATCGCATACGATGACATAGGCTGCAATGGTTTATTTGAAAAAATCAGAGAAAAGATAAGAAGTGCATCGGAAACAAAATAAAAAAAGCGTATGAAAACGGATAAAATATATCATGCTATAACATCAGCAATCATTGTGGTTGTGCTGTCATTCGTATTGCCTCTCTCTGCCGCATGTGTTATTACTGCTATGATAGGATGTGCGAAAGAGGCATTTGACAACATTTCTAAGACAGGTATTCCTGAAAACGGAGACCTATTAGCAGATGCTATAGGAATATTCGCAGGATTCATAGTAAAGCTTGTGGTTGATTACATCTTCTTATAATACTAACTTAATTCACAGATAATATGGAATGGCACAAGGTAGGCGAGAAAATGCCTGCAGACGAACAGAGAGTTCTTGGATTGTTGATGTTTGAAGATTGTCCAGAAGACAATGAGATCGTTGATCTGACTTTCTACAAACACTCTTATGAAGAATCCTGCAAGGAAAACGGAGATCTCACTTTCAATAAGTTTGATGATGAGCATTTCGAAAACATACGTGGAGAATATGTAGATTTCGTAGAGTACTGGACAGAATATCCATCTATAAACGTGTAAACCTATATGTGCTACAATACTATTAAGGCAGTTGTCTTTACAATATTGATTCTATTTGTGTGCTACGCTTCATTCAGAGCATACTTTGGAGACAAACATACAGGAAAGATAACAGAAAAGATTGATGTTATATCAGTTGTTATTGCATCCGTCGCATTCTTATTCTACGCCTTTATAAACGTATTAAAACAGTATTGATATGAAAGATATTTTCAAAGGAGTCTCATTCGGAGATATGTTCGAAACGAAAGATGGTAGAAAGGCTGTGTATGACAGAGCAAATCTTTCTAAGACTACACACTATCTGCTATTGGAGTCAGACTTCATCTGTACACATACAACCGAGGCGTACGATAATGAAGGTAAACTGAAATTTCCAGATTGGAATGACGAATACTCTGAAATTGTGAAAAAGTTATAACAATATCCTGTCATGAGTGTGCGTACTGACTATTAGTTTTATTGGGACTAGACCAGGTTAAAATTCACCCACAGGGAGTAGCCTTCATGACAGGTTTTTAATAAGACAAATACGATGAACTACAAAACAAGCGATAGATTTGGATATGCGATACGCGCTTTGGAGAATGAACATTACAAATGCAGTAACTTACTGCTCGAACTAGAAATTCAAATTCCAATTGAATTTAGAACAGAGGAGACAATACTGCAAATAGACAGAATGAAAGATGAGCTGAAACAATACGAAGAGGCAATAAAAGTCCTCACTAATAGATCAGGTGATACAGACATATAAATTACGAATTTTCTTTTTTATTCATTTTCGATTAGAGGTATTTTATTTGGTCGCTCGTGGATGTGATATCCGTGGGCGATTTTTTTTTATCAAGGAATATACATGTATGTTTGTCGCAAACGTCGCAAGACATCGCAAAAGTCGCAAGTGTTCCATTTGTTCCACTCATGTATCGCATTTGGGACACTTGTTCCATTTGTTCCATTACTCATAAAAACATACAACAAACGCAAATGATAGTTTTATCCTATTCAAACAATTCAACATCATGAATAAATACTGGCGCAACAGAACTATCAAAATACGCTCTACACGCGCACAGAAGCCACATTTTAGCATATACAACAATGCAAACATCTCTCGAAAACGTTTTGCTTTTTACACCATAGAAATGCAAAAATCACCAATAATGATAATTTTATCCTATTCCAATATACAACAATTTGTTCGAAATAAATAAATTGCACATTTTTAGGTATTTTGTGCAATAAATACTACTTCACTGCCATTATCTAAGATTTCTGCACACTTTTATTATTTGTGTGCATTCATAAAAAAAACACACAGAATGCCACAGAATCGATGCTCTCTATTCGAATGTATAAATATACGCCTTTGTGCATAAAAAGCGAAAATAAGGCCATTTCTGAGGCTGTACGGCTATTCTCTTGCTATCATGCGCGCGTACACAAGGAAAATATACATAAAACACCTGGTAACAGTACACATCAGGAGCCGAACCAATAACCAGAACAAGACCACATACATGCACATACACGCCCTCGCGCGCGCACACGCACACCTAAGTATTCGTCGAGATTTCGCGCGAACGTACGTACGCATACACGCGCGCACGTATATATAATATAATAT
>JAGHSX010000118.1 GCA_018065645.1 Candidatus Scybalousia scybalohippi | reverse complement strand
CATTAGAATATTTAACTATAAAAAGAAAACGGTCGAACTTTTACATTCAACCGTTTTTGTGGTCCCTCTTGGGCTCGAACCAAGGACCCTCTGATTATGAGTCAGATGCTCTAACCAACTGAGCTAAGGGACCGATCCATTAAAAACTTTAAGCCTTATGAAAACGTTTGCAAAGGTATAACATTTTCCAATACACACCAAATTTTTTCCAAACTTTTTTCCACTTATTTTCTTTACTCACTCGTAAGTACACAATAAATCAAACAAATAAAATTTCATACTTATCTATACGAATTAGTCTAATTCTTTAGAATTTTCCCAGCAAAAAGGATCATTCATATCGAAAGACAAGGAAATAAAACAGAAAAATCATAAAAAAACATCAAATGCCACGATTCTAAAACGAAGAGTTACGAAAATAAAACGAAGAATTATTTCAAATGAATGAATAACCCTATAATTCGAACAATTATCTAACAAATTTCTTAGTAAGGACTTTTTCTGGAGTAACTACTTGTAGCAACAAGATTGAATTCTTTGGAATATTCTTTAGAATTTGTGAATTGGAATAATGAGAAGTTCTTGGATATTTTTCTTGATAAAGAGTTTTACCAAGAACATTCATCAATCTTATCTCCTGTGTTTGATTTGGAAGATTATCTATATAAAGTGTATTCTCTTGTGTATAGACTTTTATTGCATTTTCTAGAATGGCTTCATCTAAAGATACATTATTCTTATCCGTCGCCACGTCATAAGCAATAGAAGTTGCAAGCTTTGTTACCTCTATCATATATTCATAATCCAGATAAATAGAACTATCTTGTGGCGTATGGTAATACGGAGAAAAATCATTCTCTGTCAAAAACAAGGCATCTAAACCCCAAGAGTAGAAAATCCAGGAATCCGAGCGTTCAATATACTCCTGATCCAAATTTGCATGAAGATTTGTGTAAGTTGTAATATTTTCCAAAGCCAAATTAGTCAGCCATTCACAAAAATCATAATATTCCAAATGAATACTATCAGAACTATTGTTTCCGACCATATCCAAGTTTAGCATTCCTAAAGGATGCGTAGGATAAGTTCTTGACCAAGAATCCAACCTATGACTACTACCTAGAAAACACAATTCTTCTCCAGAATAAAATTCTATTCTCAATCCATATTTTGAACGAATATTTTCTTTACTCCATACTCTTGCTATTTCCAACAGACAAGCAACACCTGAAGCATTATCATCGGCACCAGGAGCAAGAACAAAAGAATCGTCTAAGGAATAGCTCACGCTTCTATCGTCATAATGTGCTCCAAGGAAAAAACTTGTATCTCTTCCGTCGTGGTAACCAGGAAGAAAAGCCAACACATTATACAGATACATAGAGCAACTTTCTTCCATATCTCCCCAAATAAAATTCTCAACATAGAAGGAATCTATTTCTACCTCAAAGCCATAATTCTGCATTCTATCCTTCAAATAAAATGCAACTTCTCTGCAATAAGGAGAAAATGTAAATCTCGTAGGAAAAGACTGCAAGGATTCTACATTATATTGTATAGAATCCTTGCTGATTTGTTGCAGAACTCTATCCAAATCTTGTGCATATATTGTTGCACACAAAAAAGTCAAACACAGAAAGGATAGGATTCTTTTCATAAAACAAGAAATATTTAATCTATCTCAACCTTGTAAATAGTCTTAGTCTTGTTTGTTATTTTGTATTTGTCACTTATTCTCTCTCCTACCACCCAAATAATATCATCTCCAGAACAAAGAAGCCATTGACGTTCTTTGTCTATGATAGAATATTTCTGATTGGTAAAGAAATCTGAAAGTTTTTGTTTTCCGTGAAGACCAAAAGGAGAGAACACATCACCAGGTTTCCAATGTCTAAGTTCTAGAGGAAATTTCAGCAAATCGTAGTCAAACATAGCCACACTCTTTTCTTTTGGAATACGTATGAATCGTAAATCTCTCAACGTCTCCAAATGCAAGGAAATAGGTCTATCTATTTTTGTATTATAATTTTCTATCGTGTAATTCTCTGAAGCGCTCTCATCTTCTCGTTTAGTTATAAACAAGTATTTTCTATCTCTTAACAACCTGTAGGTATCACTATAAAACATTTTGCCAGAAGTAGAATTATCTTCCAAGGAATCACAAATAGCGTTGATATTGGATTCATTAAAACCATACTCACTCAAAATCTCATAGACAAAAATATGCAGAGGATTCAACTTTTTCAATTCTTCTATTGAGATTTCTACCCTATCGCCTTTTTTCTTCAAGATTTCTTTCTTGGTTTTGTCAACCACAGAACGAAAGACCTGCTCTGTTTCCCTGAGTCTTTCAATATCTTTCTTCAAAACAACATCAAAGTTTGGAGAAATATCTTTCAGCAAAGGAACTATTTCGTTTCTTATTTTGTTTCTTGTAAACTTAGTATCCTTGTTGGTAGAATCTTCTACAAAAGCAATATTGTTTCTTTGTGAATATTCAGTTATCTTCTTTCTTCCTACAAAGAGCAAAGGTCTTATGATATAACCGCTTTTTGGAAGTATTCCATGAAGACCTGCAATACCTGTTCCTCTTAACAGATTTATAAGAAAAGTTTCTATAGAATCATCTGCATGATGAGCTGTAGCTAAATAATTGAAACCATTTTCTTCTGCTATTCTTTTGAACCAATCGTAGCGAAGTTCTCTGGCAGACATTTCCAGGCTTTTCTTTTCCTTATCCATATAGGAATAAGTATCAAAATCCTGAACAAACAATTCTATATTGTTTTTTTCAGCATATTCTCTAACGAAAGTCTCATCCCTATTGCTTTCCTCACCTCTTAGATGAAAGTTACAATGAGCCATAGAGAACTTGTATCCAGACTTAACAAACAAGTCTGTCATTACCATAGAATCAACTCCACCGCTAACGGCTAAAAGTATTTTATCCTGTTCTGGATTGAAAAGATTTTGATCTTTAATATGTTGTTGAAACTCTTTCAGCATATTTTACAGTTTCTCTAGTAAGAAATTAGTCATCATAGTGTAAAGGTGATAACGTGTATTTCCACCATAGATACTATGGTTTTTGTCTGGATAAGAGAACTGACGGAATTGTTTATTATGTTTGATAAGTTCTGTTGTCCAGTTCATAGTATTCTGATAGTGTACATTATCATCTGCTGTTCCGTGTATCAAAAGATAATTTCCTTCCAACAAGTCTGCATAGTGGATTGGACAGTTGTTGTCATATCCTTCTGCATTTTCCTGAGGAGTACGCATAAATCTTTCTGTATAGACGTTATCATAACTTCTCCAGTTTGTAACAGGAGCAACAGCTATGGCTGTTTTGTAATATTCATGTCCTTTTGTAATACAAAGAGAAGACATATATCCACCATAACTCCAGCCGAAGATACCTATTCTGTCTTTATCTACAAAATCAAGACTGCCAAAATATTTTGCTGCTTCTATTTGGTCTTCAACTTCTATTTTACCAAGATTTAGGTAAGTACATTTCTTGAAGTCACTTCCTCTCATTCCTGTACCTCTACCATCAACACATGCTACAACGTATCCTTTTTCTGCTAACATACGGAACCACATATAATCGTAGAAACGAGATTGTGAGTTCAATACTTCCTGTGAACCAGGTCCACCATAAACATAGAACAACAATGGGTGTTTTTCTCCTTTTTTCATGTTTGTAGGTTTTATGATCCAATAGTTAAGTTCCTCACCTGTAGAAGTTTTGAAAGAAGAAAATTCCTTATTAGTTATATTGTATTGCTCAAGTGTTTCTTTCAAAGCTTTGTTGTCTTCCAAAGTTACAAGGACTTTTCCTTTATTGTTATTGATTGTGTAAATAGTAGGAGTAACAGCAGAAGAATATGAAGAAATGTAATATTTACCATTATTTGAGAATTGAGCATAATATGTTCCAATATTGTTTTTGTCTGAAATAAGAGTAAGGTTCTTACCATTGAAGTTTACTCTGTAAAGTTCTCTATTGTATGCTGCTGTAGATGCTGCAGTAAAATAAATATGAGAATTCTTTTCATCTATAAAACTTATCTCATCTATATCATACAATCCAGTTGTAATAGGAGTAACATTCAAGTTAGTTAGATTTACGCTGTAAAGATTCATAAAACCATTTCTTTCGCTTCTAACTATCATAGTCTTTTTATCTTTCAAGAATTTCACAAAATCTGGTTGTTCTACATAACAAGCGTCTGTATCTTTGAAGACTTCTCTTGCTTCAAAAGTTTCTGCATTTACCAAATTTAGTCTATAATCATTTTGATGTCTGTTCATGCTATGAACACAAAGAGAATTATCTTGAGCCCATTGAATTCTTGGAATGTACTCATAATCTGAAGAAATCTTCACACCTTTGCTGGCATTCTTTGCCAAATCATAGATAAATACTGTAACTTTTGAATTGTCTTCTCCTGCTTTTGGATATTTGTATCTGTAGTGAAGAGGATAAAGAGAATCCTGAGGGAACATAGTCATATCATATTCCACAACATTGCTTTCGTCAAATCGATAGTAAGCTATCTTTGTACCGTCATTGTTCCAGTAGAAACCTTTTGTGATAGCAAATTCTTCTTCATAAACCCAGTCTGTTGTACCATTGATGATATGATTGTATTTTCCATCAAATGTTATCTGGATTTCTTTCATATCACTCAAAGACATATAGTAAAGGTTGTTATTCCAAACATAAGCAACCTTGTCACTTGTTGGAGAAAACTCTGCCAGTCTTATCTTCTTTTTTGTTATCTGTTTTAGAGATTTGTCTTTTACATTATAGACATAATATTCAGCATTGAAAGAGTGACGATATATTTCTTCAGGGTTAACTGTAAGAAGTATTTTCTCATTATCTGCACTTACTGCATAATCTGTCACAAACTTTCCTTTTGAAAGATTAAGAGTAGAAAAATCTAGATAATATCCCAACTTTTCTCCTGTAGAATATTTATATTGTTCTATACCAAATCTTGTAAGTATGCAATAGTGTTCTCCATCTGCCAAAGAACGGATAGCACTTATAGAACGCTGACGGAAAGTATAGTCTTTCCAGATGTCTTCTACTGTTATATTTTTTTGCGCAAAGCTAAGACCGCTTATAAACAAAGCGGCAAGTAATACTAAAATCTTTTTCATTATTTTTTAAGTGTAATTGTTTATCCTTAATCCATTAGATTGTCCACCAAAATATCTTTGTATTTCAGTAGAGGATCCACGTTCTTTCTATCTTCTGGGAATAGAGTTTTCAAAACCCAGCGATCTATCTCATCAGAATTTCTATATTTGTTCAAAGCAAGACGATGAACATATTCTGTATAATACAATCCCCAAGTAGTCTGAGTATGTGCTCTATAGTATGCTTGCAAAGCATCTTTGTATTCTCTCTTTATAACACCCTTCGCATCATATACAGGAGTGTGTTCCAAACCCTTGGTTACTATGAAAGACAATCTTTCTATTTCTCTTGTAACAAGGTCGTGTCTTATAAATTCTGGATGAGCATCTAAAAGTTCATCTCTCCACTGTATTCTACGGAAGACTTCTGAAAGTTTTACAACCAACTCTGCATGCCAATATGCAGGAATATCATGCTCTGCAATCCAACCTCTTCTGTAGTAAGCATAATCTTTTGTAAGCATTCCGCTTATCTTGTTGTAGATAAAACCAGGTTGAACTTCTATTGCGTAAGAAGTATCTTCATAAGACATTACTCTGTAGCCGTATTTTGAATATTCTTTTTCAAAATCTTTCATTCCATTACGGATACCTGAGATAACTTCTATATCATGAACTTTCAAAGCTCTAATCTGTTCATCGCTCCAAGTCTTGTGCAATGTATTTGTCTTGTCTTCACAAGCCAATTCATGATAGTAGTACAACAACTGATAGCCCCAGTCTGCACACTCTTTATCATCTTTGAATGTTGCCTTAAACAAATCTATTGCCTTTAGTATTACATCTCGTTCAGAGAAAGGTAGTTCAGTCAAGTCGTTAGCGAACTTAGTCATTTTCTCATCATCTAAATATTCTGTATTTTGTGCAAAACTTATGGTAGCACAAAGCATAAATAAGGCAAAAACTATCTTTTTCATCACTAAATATATTTTAAGTATCAAAGTGCAAAGATAAAAAAT
>JAGHSX010000098.1 GCA_018065645.1 Candidatus Scybalousia scybalohippi | reverse complement strand
AAGAAGTTAAGAAAGTGTTTGACCAGAATTATGGCGAAGTAAACGCGTATCATATATCAGTTTGGGAATCTTTGTACTTCGATTCTTTGAACTACGAATAAGGAAAAAACAGCCGTTGGCTGAAAAAAAATATCTTGCCTATCAGCGAGGCAAAAATCGCTGAAAATGCTGTAAAATGATAAGTGTTTTTTCTTTGTAAAAGAGCAATTACAAAGAAAAAACAGAAAAGCGAAGAACTACAAGTTTTGCAATTCTTCGCTTTTTTTTTGCATTAACCAGTTACCGAAGCAACACCTTGTTGTCTATATTGCATTGCAGTAAAAGCATTATCCAATTCACCATTAGCAATAGCTTCTTCTGTGACAGCAATAATCGTTGCACGAATATCAATATCGCCATTATCATTAGTAGTTGTTTCAGTTTGACCTATTTTTACAAGTTGTCCAGATTCATTTACAACAGTAAATGTAATATTTGGAGCATAAGTTGTATTTTTACCACCATTACCTAATAAACTGCCTGGAGTTTTTGTTGCAATCAAATAATCATCTGGATGAGTTGTAACAACTGAACCGTTTGGAGTAATAATAGCATCGTTTACAGAACGAGAAGAAATCGCTTCATTTTCAGCGAGAGCGTTTTTGTGAAGAAGATTTCTTTGGTAGTATTCAGCATCGGTTTTTGCTTGGTCGATAAGGTCAGAAAGAGCATCTTTAAGATTTTGAATTTTTCTTTCCTTATCATCATCTTTGTCTTTTGAACCAGAATCGCCAAACATTCCAGAAGTAAAACTCATAATTCCGCCAGAAGCAGCAAGAGCCATACCAGCAGATACAAGTCCCCAATTTATACCACCAACTTGAGTGAATCCAGCCTTAACCATAGCAAGACCTGTGCTAGTAATTTCAGGTCCTAATGCTTTCATCATACTTGCAGCAATGTTTATCCAATTCTTCTTTATAGCATCAAGAATATTTCCAAAAGATTCTCCTTGATGTGCCATCTCTCCCCACATCTCAAGAGAAGAACTCAAGCCATTCATAATTCCGCCAGAAATCGTTGATTTGAATGTTTTGCTCAAGTCCATAAGTTTTCCCATAGAGAAAACCATTGATTGATTCCAGCCATCTTGATTCATCTGAATATCAGCAAGTTTATTTGCGATAACAGTATATTCAGAACCTGCATCTTTTAGTGTATCAATCAACTCCTTCCAACTTTTAAGACTACCATCAGCATTGAGTAAATCAGCAGATTGCATTTGAGAACCAGTTGAATCAACAAACAATCCAGCAAATTCAGAGGCAACCTTATCGTCAGATTCTCTTAATTGTGCCGATTCGTAAAGATTTTGCAATTCATTTAAAAGAGATTCATCGCCCTTTGTTTGAGTTTTTGAATCAAGATTAAGATTCATACCTATACTATTTTTGAACAAACCTGTAGATGAATCTAATTGACGTAAATTAAGATTTTCTTTTTGGAATGTTTCAGGGAGTGAATCTACATAAGAGTTCCAACTAACACCATCTTTACCATTTGCTGACAAGAATCTTTGTTGAGCAAGTGTGTTCCAAGTTATTATTCCTGAATCATCACGTTTACCAGCTCGATTTAATTCTTCCCCTGTAATTGATTTGAAACCAAATGGCAAACTCAAAATGCCATTATCAGATGGCTGAATTAAACCTTTTAAATTTAATCTGTATTGAGAAAGTTCATCATCAATAACATCATTTTCACCAAGTCCCTCTTTATAAGGATTTCTGAAAGATTTTGAGAAAGCATATTTTTCATTCTCTCTAACATAAGGATTAGCGAATTTAAAAGACTCTGCAATAGCAGCACGCACAGTTTGACGAGCAGAATCAGAACCATCTGTATTAGAAACAAGTTCTTTTTCAACTTTTATTCTTTCTTCTTCTTCTTTAGTCCAATCTTTTAAGAAATCCTTTAAGAAATCTTGAAGAGAACCTATTTCATTAGTTAAATTAATAATAGATTTTTTTTCAGAAATATAAGCCTGTGATTTAGCAGCCGAATTAATTAGAATTGCTTTTTCATATTTAGAATAATTATCTATTTCATACGGGTCTGGGACAGGAATCCCCTTCGGAGTCTCATATATAT
>JAGHSX010000111.1 GCA_018065645.1 Candidatus Scybalousia scybalohippi | reverse complement strand
ATATATAGGTTATGAGAACTAAGATAATCTATTTGGTACTATTTGTATGTAGTAGCTTTTTTGTTGCTGCTCAAGGTGGTAGAGCTACTAACTCCATTTGGAGAAACCTTGTTGCAAAAGACAATGTTAAATCTGCCAAGCAAGATAATCACAAGGCAGATTATGCTGTTCCAGATATAAATGGGCAGACTATTCATAATGGTTCAATAGCTAAAGTATATACTTTCAACTATACTTTTACTGGTCAAGGTACAGAAGCAAATCCTTTCCAGATAGCAACTCCAGAGGATTTGATAGCATTTTCCAATGCAGTAAACTCCAAGGCGAAATATGGAACTAAGACGCAAAAGATAGTGATAAGATAATTCAAGTGCTGTGGTAAGACACAGCACTTTTGTTTTATACAATATTATTTATATACTAAATTGCTAAAACTTGACTTTGATTTTTTTATTGTCAAGTTTTTTTAGTATATTTGCAAGTTGAATTTTAAGTATTTGAATAAATATGACTAAAGATAAAAAAGTTGCTAAAATGCTTGCAGAAGTAGCAGTTAGTGCTATTCAGGATAAGATAGGAAAAGATGTGACAATGATAGATTTCAACGGGGTGAAAGGATCTTTGTTTGACTATTATGTTATCTGTACAGCAAACTCTCCTTCACATGCAGACGCATTGGCAGAAAAGGTAGAGGAAGAAATATATAAAAACCTAAAGATGAAACCTAACCGTAGAGAAGGTTTGAGAAACTGTGAGTGGGTGCTTTTGGATTATTTTGATGTTATTATACATATCTTCCTTAAGGAGACAAGAGAGTTCTACAACATAGAAAGTATGTGGAACGATGTGAAGCAGATCCACTACGAAGATGTTAACTAATATTTCATAAAACTTATATACTAAACCAACAATGGCAGAAGATAATAAGAAAAAGCCAGCACCAAAACTTCCACTAAACAACGGCAAAAAGAAAGGCTTTAAAGTTTGGTGGCTTTACCTAGCAGTTCTAGCTATCATAATTTTTCTTTACTATGGAAATAATGATGGCATGATGTCCAGTGTTACTAAGGAAGTTTCCTGGCAGAAGCTGCAGAAAGTTTTGTTGAGTAGAGATTATTCACAGATTAAGGTTGTCAATAGCGAGTATGCAGAGATTTCTATCAAGACTGAAGCTATTCGCAACAGCGATACTATGTACAACGACCTTTATCGCAATGATGGAGGCGTATGGTCAACCAACAATGACAATCTTGACAAACTCAATGCTTTTTATACCTACAAGTTCGTAAACTATACAGACTTTAGAGAACAACTATCTACTATAGAAAACCAGTGGATAGTAGAAGATACTACAGACAAAGGTCTTACAGAACTTGAAAAACAAAAGATAGTTGCAAAGGATAGGATAAATGTTGTAACAGAAAAGAGAAACAACTTTTTCAAAGACAACTTCAGTCTTATCTTTTCAACCATTTTTATTCTTGTTATATGGATCTTCTTCTTTAGAATGATGAGCAACCGTTCTGGTGGTGGAATGGGAGGCAATGGTATTTTCTCTGTAGGAAAGAGCCGTGCTAAACTATATGACAAAGACAAGAATACTAATGTTACCTTCTCTGATGTGGCAGGTCTTGCTGAAGCAAAAGTTGAAGTGATGGAGATAGTGGATTTCTTGAAAAATCCAGATAAATATACAAAACTTGGAGGTAAGATTCCAAAGGGAGCTCTTCTTGTAGGCCCTCCAGGAACAGGTAAGACACTTTTGGCTAAGGCTGTAGCAGGAGAGGCAAAGGTTCCTTTCTTCTCTATGAGTGGTAGTGATTTTACTGAGATGTTTGTTGGTGTTGGAGCAAGTAGGGTAAGAGATTTGTTCCAGACTGCAAAGAGTAAAGCACCTTGTATTGTATTCATAGATGAGATAGATGCTATAGGTAGAGCAAGAGGAAAAAATATTGTCAGCGGAGCCAACGATGAAAGAGAAAATACTCTTAACCAGTTGTTGACAGAAATGGATGGTTTTGGTTCCAATGCAGGTGTTATCATTCTTGCTGCAACCAATAGAGCTGAAATACTTGACCCAGCACTTATGCGTGCAGGCCGTTTTGACAGACAGATCTATGTAGAACTTCCAGAATTGAAAGATAGGGAAGAGATATTTAAAGTTCATAGTCAGAAACTGAAATTTGACACAAACGAGGTAAGCATAGAGTTTCTTGCAAAACAGACTCCAGGTTTCTCTGGAGCAGATATAGCCAACATCTGCAATGAAGCTGCTCTTATAGCTGCTCGTCATGACAAACCTATCATAGGAAAGCAAGACTTCCTTGATGCTATAGATCGTATCATAGGAGGTTTGGAAAAGAAGAGCAAGATAATCTCTCCACAGGAAAAGAAGAGAATAGCTTATCACGAAGCAGGCCATGCTTCTATTTCTTGGTTGAGACAATATGCTAACCCATTATTGAAAGTTACTATCGTTCCTAGAGGTAAGGCTCTTGGCGCAGCATGGTACATACCAGAAGAAAGACAGATAACAACCAAAGAACAGATGCTGGATGAGATGATGTCTTTGCTTGGTGGTAGAGCATCAGAGCAAGTAGTCTTTGGAGAAATATCTACAGGAGCGTTAAACGATTTGGAACGTGCTACAAAGATGGCTACAGCTATGGTGTCATACTATGGTCTTGATAAAGAGATAGGAAATCTTAGCTACTATGATTCATCTGGTCAGAGCGAGTACTCATTCCAAAGACCTTTCTCTGAAAAGACAGCAGAACTTATAGACAAACAAGTGCGTACTATGATAGAAGATACATACGCACAGGCTTGTGAGTTGCTTACTCAAAACAGGGATAAACTGGATAAATTAGCTCAGATATTGATAGACAAGGAAGTTATCTTTAGAGAAGATGTAGAAAAGATCTTTGGAAAACGTCCTTGGGATGACAACATAGAAGGTGTAAAACCAAAGGAACAAGAAACCATTATATCTGCTCCAGAAGATAATATAGTAGAACCAAAGGTTGAAGATCCTACAGCACCAGAGCAACAAACAGAAGAATAAAACGAGATGTCAAAAATTTCTGAAAGAGAGAAAATAATGAAACTTCTTCACAGTTCTTTGCTGGACTGTGATACACAGGTTTCCATCGCAGAAAAAGGAGAAGAAATCTTTGCAGAGACAAGTGAAGATCCTGTAATGGTTTTTGCAGAGAATCTTTCCAAGGAAGGAGGCAAGTTTTTCTATTGTGAAAATGAAGAAGAACTTTTCTCCAATTTGCAAAACCTTATCAGTTACAGAAAATGGAACAATATAGGTTCTTATTCAAACAATCTGTTGTCTTATCTGAAAGGTAAGGGAGTTCAAACTACGCTTGCAGATAAAGATACCAAGGTTGCTATCTCTCTTTGCCAAGGAATAGTGTCTAAGACAGGTAGTATTATTATTACTTCTATTCAAGGTGCAGGTACACATCTTACCAAGTTTCCTCCTATTATGATAATTATCGCTATGACTTCACAGATTTATGCTTCATACAAGCAGGTCCTAGCTTTGCTTCCAGAGACTCCACCGCAATGGGTGATAAGTATTCGCTCTGGAAAGTTTATCTCAGAGGAAATAAAGGAGTTTTATCTGTTCCTAGTAGAAGACTAAAGAAAATCAACTAAAACAAAGAAATCTATTATGTCAAATATAGTAAAGAGAGGTATTACAGGCGCAGTATATGTTCTTAGTGTTATAGCTGCAGTATATCTTCCACCAGAGGTATGTTTCATATATTTTGGAGTCATATCTATGATAGGACTTCACGAATTCTATAGAAATATGAGACAGACTACAACTGTTTCTCCAAATCCTTTTGGTTATCTATTGGGATTGGCTGCCTATGTTTTATTGGGAGGAGAGATATTCTGGAGTTTTCATCGTAATGTGATACTATATGCTTTAGCACTATTGCTATTGCTGCTGTTTATCGTTCCTATTTCAGAACTTTACCGCAAGAAAGAAAAACCTTTTACCAATATTGCTTACACTCTTTTAGGTGTTATGTATGTTGTGGTACCATTGTCTTGTGCAAATATTCTTAGGATAAATCTGTTTCCTTCCATAGTGCTTATGTCTATCTTTATCTTTGCTTGGTGCAACGATACTTTTGCATATTTGACTGGTATGTGGCTTGGAAAACACAAACTCTTTGAAAGAATTTCTCCAAAGAAAACATGGGAAGGTTGCATAGGAGGAGTTGTTTCCGTAATTATAGCAAGCGTTATCATAGTTTATTTCAATAATACTGTAGAATTGTATCAAATACTTCCATTGGCTATCATTACATCTGTTGTAGGTGTGTACGGGGATTTGATAGAATCTATGTGGAAACGTCAGATAGGAATAAAAGACAGTGGCAATATCTTGCCAGGTCATGGAGGAATACTAGATAGATTTGACATTATGTTGCTAGTCCTTCCTGCTTGCACTATGGTCGCTATTGTTTTGTTCAAAGTATTTTATAGATTGTAATTACTAAAAGAGAAAATATTATGTATATACACAAAGAAGGACACAAGATATCTATTATAACTATTGTTGCTGCTGGTCTTATAAGTTCAGCTTTGGAGATATTTGTAGAAGAAAAATCCTGGCTTTTCTATGTTGCTCTTGTAGCAATATGGACTTTAGTTTTTGTAATTGTACGTTTCTTCCGTATGCCTAACAGAGAATTGGTGACAAATCCCAACAAGGTTATTTCTTCTGCTGATGGTACTGTGGTAGTAGTGGAACAAGTGTATGAACCAGAGATATTGAAATGTGACTGTATTCAGATCTCTACCTTTATGTCTCCAAACAATGTTCATGTCAATCGTTATCCTATCTCTGGAAAGATAGTATATACAAAATATCACGATGGAAAGTATTTTATAGCCAGTCACCCAAAGAGTTCTACTCTTAATGAAAGAACATCTGTGTGTATAGAACATGAGAACGGAAAACGTGTCCTTGTACGTCAGATAGCGGGAGCATTGGCTAGAAGAATTGTTTGCTATGCAAAAGAAGGAGAAACTGTATCTCAAGGAGAAGAACTAGGATTTATCAAGTTTGGTTCTCGTGTGGATTTGTTTATTCCTATAGATTCAGAAATACACGTAGAGATAGAAGACAAGGTAAGAGGTGGTCAGTCTGTTATGGCAACACTTTAGGATAAGTCTTTTACATATTTTTTCAATCAACCATATTTTTTTATCGTGGCAGATAGACAACGCTTTCAAAAGAAAGAACATATAGAACAAACTGTCTTTCCTCAGCAAGTGGAGATGTATGACATTTCTTCACAGGTATTGTATGAGGATAATCATATCATAGTCATAAACAAGAAAAACTCTCAGATTGTTCACTCCGACAAGACTGGCGATGTATCATTGGAAGAGTTGGTTAAACACTATCTAAAAACCAAGTACAACAAACCTGGCAATGTCTATTGTGGCGTAGTACACAGATTAGACAGACCTGTTAGTGGTGCTCTTATCTTCGCAAAGACAGACAAAGCTCTTACAAGGTTGAACGCTATGGTTAAGAATCACGAGATACAAAAAACTTACTGGGCTATTACCCGTAACAATCCACCAAAGGAGCAGGATACTCTAAAGAACTATATCATACGCAACGAAAAGACAAACAAATCTTATATCACTAAAGATGTAAACAATGGTCTTTATGCCGAGTTGGACTACAAAGTTATTGCACGAAGTGATTTCTACAACTTGCTAGAGGTAAACCTTAAAACAGGACGACACCACCAGATAAGAGTGCAACTAGCTCACATGGGTTGTCCTATCAAGGGAGATTTGAAATATGGTTTTGGTCGTAGCAACAAGATAGCCTCTATCTCTCTTCATGCTAGACATCTTTCCTTTATTCACCCAGTAAAAAAAGAACCTATATCTATTACCGCCCCTGTTCCAGATGAACCTTTGTGGCAATTTTTTGAATCAGAAGTTTAAGATAAGTTTTATTTTACCAGATATAGAAAGACCTCATCAAGCAATGGTGAGGTCTTTCTTTGATATGACCCCCGAAAGTTAGACAAAAAACTTTCGGGATTTATGTTATCTTATTTCCTATGAATATCATGAGGTGTGTTAAAATAGATATCTAAAGCTTGGTCATAGTACCACTCTAAATCAGTATTTCCTTGTTTTAGATAAAAGGGTTCTTCTGTGTGCTCAATATTTAAAACCTTTATGCCAAAATAAGCGATATCAAGCGAATGACTTTTAGACATATGGTCTAATTCATAGAACCCCTCAGGACCAGTATAATCAGACATGTTTGTTACAGCGAAAGAGAAAATACCTTTAACTCTAACAAGTTTATATTCCCAACCTCTAAACAAAACACTGAAAGCATCTGCTGTTCCATTTGATGGGTAATTATTCCAAATATAGTCCAGTTCCTGTTTTAGATTATTCTGATTACAAATCATACCCATTATGGCACTATTCATTTTTCCTGCAACACCACAGAAATCAATAATATTTAGAAGATAGTAGTTTTCATATCTATATAACCGACATACAATGTCTAGTGTGTCATTTATTGGTTCTCCTAGTGTTTGGGAATTTGTATTATTTACCCAAAATCCAGTATTTTCAATAATATTTTCGCCACACTCCAAGCAGATATCAGATGTAACAACAGGTTCTACTACAACTATAGTGTCTTCTCCTGAATCTGTAGTGTCAGCAACAGTAGTATTTGTGTCAGTACTACCAGGATGGTTTCTTACAGGTTCATCTTCTGGATCACATGCAACAAAGCAAGTTGCAGATGTAAATACTAGGATTAGACCTAGTAAAATAATCTTTACTCTCTTCATAGTTTGTGTTTTTTGTTAGTTTTTTAATTATACTTTCTCTTTTTGCTACTTAAGCTTTATTCCTTAACAATCTTCTTGGTATGATTTCCATCGGAAGTTCTTATCGAAACAAGATATGTTCCTTTCTCTAAATCCGATATTGTAACAGTAACTTTGTTACCCTTTACCTTCAGACTCTTTTGTGTTACGCCTATTATATCACTTATTGTTATTCTCTCTATTTCGTATGGACTTTCTATATTTAATTCGTTTTGTGTTGGATTTGGATACAATATTATCCTGTCGCTTAGTTGATTTATATCATCCAGTCCTACAAACAGACACTTACACGTATTATAAGATGTATCACATATATTGCAACTCCT
>JAGHSX010000105.1 GCA_018065645.1 Candidatus Scybalousia scybalohippi | reverse complement strand
GCATTATCGGATATGTACGATGACAACAATGAACTTTTAAGACAAGTGTTTGAAGTTGCAGATGACTATAAAGATATTGCTAATTTATATAACGAAAGTCTCGACGATTTAGACCTTTATAAGAAAGCATTTGAAATAAGTTATGATGGAACACAAACAAAAGAATATTGGTTAGAAAAAGCAAAGGAAGAACTATCCAATGAAAACATTTGATTACTATGACATCACTTGTGCCTTAACCCACAACATAGACACTTGTGAACGCTGCAAACGATGTGGTGATGATTGTATGAAAATCAGGCTTGAAATGGTTGAGTATGTAAAGACATTACACAAGGCACTAGATAAGTTTGATAAAGATTGGAAAGTTCATCTATTAGAAAGTGAGAAACAATGACACCTGAAATAAAATTTGCAAGAAGCCTAGTACAAAAATATTTGAACAACAATAACGAGCCAACAAGTGAAGGCTTAAATGAACTTGCAATGTTGTTGAATGAAGAACAAGAAAACAAATACACAGTTTTATTAAATCATTGCAAAGCGATTAGAAATATTCTTAATGAAGCAATAAAGCAAATGGAAAGTGGGGAAGAATGAAATTTATTGATTACAACGTATCAAAGAATTGCAACAACGAAGATAGTTATGGCTGTGTTTGTGTCAAGTGTGGCAAATGTGGTCGCAAGTTCAAAGATGGAATATTAGTAAAAGAAGGTAAGAAGAATGTTAAAAAATCTAGAAAAAGTAAATAAGGTCGCACTTGCCCTAGCATTCATCACTGTATGTGCTATCGTAGATGATTTGCCATTCATTCTAATTAAGATGGCAATGGAAGTAGTAATACTAATTGGCTTATGTGTAATCTTCCTAGTAATAGACTTCTTGCAAAAAGAAAGAAAGCCAAAGCCAAGTGAAATCAATGAGCAATTAGATGAAGTGAGAGAAAGGATTAGAGAATGACAAATATAAAAATTCAAGAAGCATTAAATTATATATGTACATTTATTTCTAGTATGAAAGGCAGAGGTATTGGAAAGCAAAGCACACTATTGAAACTCGATGAAAGTATAAAAATATTACAAAAATTAGTAAATATTAATAAAGAGCTAAATGAAACATGTGATATCCTAGATTCATTCAACGACAGGTTAGTTGAAGAAAACAAGAAATTAGAAAAAAAATTAGATATTGCATGTGAGGTTCTATCAAGTGGCAGTGATTGGTTTGCAAAACAAGATAAAGAGCGTATCAAAGAAACATTATCAAAAGAAAGCGAGAAAAAATAATGAAAAGAATAATAACATCAATGATTGTAGGTAGTATATTAGCAATCATTACAATTACAAACTTTAGTATCAAAGGTAACATAAAGCCTTTAATGGAAAAGAGCCAAAACTATGCGCTTACGGCCTCAAAACAAAGTAGCCTAGAGTTAGGTGATGTTGCATTAGTAGCGTGTTATGGAGCACAAGGAAACAATAGTGAATTTTATATTAACAACGCTCTAATTGCTGACCTAACAAACTATGTAATCTATAAGAAATTAGACTTTACTACAGACTATGAAGGTGGAAAGTTATCACTAGAAGAAATTAAACTTGATGATGATATTCTAAACGAAGCCATTAAAATAAAAATCAAAAGAGGTGATGAGTGGAAAGAATTAAAAGCCACTGACACAATGCCAATAGAGTTTAATAGCATCGGTGAAACCGAAATATGGGTATGGTATGAATTAAGTTTATGCACAAAAGAAAACATCGAGAAATCTAACGGCACTAACATTGAAATTATATTTGGAGTTAGATAAGAACATAAATGATATCATATATACGAGGAAATTAATATGATAAATGATAGAAAAAGAAAATATGATATTACTTATGTTAGAATTAATTACAAACAATATTGGCTAAAATTAAGAAGAGGCAAAGATGCAAAATTAATTAAACATATTGCTAAACAACCTAATGCAAATCAATATTTAAAAGGCCTAGTTGCACAAGATTTAAAGAAAAAATCTAAATAATATTGTTAGAAACAAGCGAATTGCGACGTGCCAAATAACTAGCTAGTCAGTTATAATAAATATGTAAGAACAAGGAGAGTGGAAAAATAATTGGTTCTTACAATATATTAAATTTCTTGGAGGTGATGATATGGTTATAACCATTGAAACCACAAAAAGAAAAATAGTCATTATAATCGACGCTAAGCGAAAATAATAACTACTCTGTGAATATATTCTAATATGATAATTACAAATTATCAAGCCACTCTCCTTAAAACAGGAGGAAAAAACATGACGAAGCAAGAACTAAGGCAACACCCTGAATACGCTAAATGCGTAGAAAAAATCAAAGCATATTCAAAAGGATTTGAATTTGACTTAGATTTTAGAACTATTCCAAAGGCAAAAGCAAATGCATTGGATATTATTTTATTCGATTGTATGGAGGCTGGATTAATTGAGTGTGAAAGTATTGTATTTAGTCTAGAAGGAAACAGAACAAAGGAAACATACAGGAGAATATAAGATGAAACGTAAATACAAAGATTTATGTGATGCTTGCAACGAGAACAAATATGATTGTCACGGATATGATGGATATGTACTATGTCCTGAATGTGCAACTAAATTAGGATATAAACTATGGAAGGATAAAGAAACTAGAAAGGAGGAACAAGATATGGATAACGAAGTAGTAGTAGAAGAAAAGTATTTTGAAAATGGAAACCACTCTATAACTACAAAAAAAGAAGAGAATGGAATTAAAGTAAGATTCTTTGAAAACGGACAAATTGTTAAAGAACATACTTATAATTCGGATGCCGGTGTATATAAAGCAAAAAAGAATTGGCTGAAGGCATAAAGTGTGAAACGTAGAGATTATGATATCGTAACAATCGTACTTGAGCGGGAAATAGAGTATGAAATCGAATATCAAAAAGGTGAAAATGAGCCTGACTTAGCGTACTTAAAAGAACTATTACACGCATATAAGGAAACATTAAAAAGATTGTATAAAGGTAATATGTTATTAGTAATAGGCTCAATTAATAGATATATCGATGAATATAGTCGATTGGAAGCGGCCAAAACTGACTGAACCGGTTACACAAAAAGCATATTAAAATACTATCATAGATAGTACTAAGAAAAAGGATAGAAATATCCTTTTTTAAATGCGAAAAGAAAAAAACAATATAAATACATGAAATATATTCAAACTCGCCTTAAAAGCGGGTTTTTGCGCGGTAAATCGCAAGATAAGAAGGGTAAAACAAATGAAAATTGTACAAGTAACAGATAAAGAAGGAAATGTATTAGTATCAATTGAAGAATATAACACAACAGAAATAAAAGGAATAGTACAAGAAGGACTAATAATAACAGTAGATGGAGAGGAACTAGATGCCGATAGCTAGACCGGATAGAGATGGCAAACACCAAGCACAGTTCAAAAAGAACAAAGAAAGAATATATGCTACACAAACAGTATGTGGCATTTGTGGAAAACCGGTGGACTTCAGCATTAAATACCCTCATCCATTAAGTCCCTGTATAGACCATATTATACCTATTGCTAAAGGTGGACATCCAAGCGATATAGACAACTTACAGTTAGCACATTGGTGTTGTAACAGAGAAAAGTCGGATAAGATATATAGAAATTCTAAAGAGAGAGAAAATAAAAACACCCTCGTAGCAGTTATAGGCAATAGAGTATTACCGCAAACAATAAACTGGATTGAATATAGAGCAAAAGCATCATGAGCGAAAATAATACCTACATAGCAAGAAAATATATCGTATAGCAGATAACAGGGCTATAGGAACCGACCCAACGGTAGGTAAGAAGCTTCAAGCCGTACTAGGTAAAAAAACGCATGATGGAACAATTTGAAGGAACGAGTATGAAAAACATTTTTTATTTTAAACATATATGTGCGATAGGTGGGACAGAACAATTCCTATATGAAATAGCAAAAGCATATAACGATTTTGATATTACGATTTACTATAAAAAGGCTGACCCGTTCCAATTAAAAAGGCTAAGCCAATACGTAAGATGTAGGAAATACATACCTGGAAGAAAGATATATTGTGATAGAGCGTTCTTAAATTTTAATATTGACATTATCGATGATATTGAAAGTAGTGAAAACTATTATGCATTTGTGGCACACGCAAATTTTGCAGAATTAGGATACAAGCCGCCAATCCAACATCTTAAGTTGAATCACTTCTTTGGGGTAAGTCCTTTTGCTTGTGAAAAACTTGAACTATACGCAAAGATGTTAGGAATGGACATTAAGTGTGATTTGTTATTTAACCCACTTTCGTTAGAACCTAAAGAAAAAGTTATGCACCTATTAAGTGCGTGTAGATTAGAGGATGAAGTAAAAGGTGGAAAAAGAACTAAAAAGTTAGTCCAAGCATTAGATGAATATTGCGAAATAACTGGTAGACATTACCGCTGGGATATCTATACAAATTCTGTAAAAAGCGAAATCGAATCTAAGAACGTAGCAATTATGAAACCAAGAGTAGATGTTAGACCATATATAGCTGATGCTGATATAGTTTTACAACTTTCGAATGATATGGAAACATATTGCTATACCTTAAACGAGGCGTGGGGATATGGTGTTCACACTATCTCGACACCGTTAACAGTACTAAACGATTTACCAGTTCCGAAAGAAGCGAATTTTATATTGAAATACGATTGCAGCAATATTAATGATGTTGTTAGACATATATTTGAAGACGATTTAAAACCTTTTAAATATGAAATACCGCAAAGTTCGTGGGATAAGGTACTTAAAAAAGGAAAAGCAGATTATAAAGAAGAAGTAAATGAAATATATAAAGTAAGAGCAAAGAAGAAGTTTATTGATATAGAAACAGGTGCGCATAGACAGCCTGAAGAAGAATGGGAAGTAACATACTACAGATTGCAAGAATTATTAAATAATGAAAATGATTTAATAGAACAAATATGAGGTGACGAATGGAGCTAAAAGGAATAGATTTTTTAAAAAAGAAGCTTTCAATCAAACAAGTAAGAGTGGACACTAGATATAAATATTATGAAATGAAGAATATTCCAATAGATTTCAAAATATCTACTCCACCTGATTTAAAACATTGGTTTTCAACTTTAGGTTGGTGTGCAAAAGCTGTTGATTCATTAGCGGATAGACTACAATTCAGGGAATTTGCTAAAGATAATTTTGATATGAATACAATATTCAATATGAATAATCCTGATATCTTATTTGATAGCGCTATATTAGGCGCACTTATTGGCTCGTGTTCATTCATTTATATTAGTAAGGATGCAGATGGCTTTCCAAGATTACAAGTGATAGACGGATATAACGCAACAGGTATTATTGACCCGTTTACAAATATGTTAACAGAAGGATATGCAATACTAAGTCGAGATTCTAACGGCAATCCGGTGACAGAAGCATATTTCACACCAAATAACACGGTATATTATCAAAAAGGTAAAATTATAAGAGTAGATAAAAATGATGCTCCTTATGCATTATTAGTTCCGATAATATATAAACCTGATGCTAAAAGACCATTTGGACATTCAAGAATTTCAAGAGCGTGTATGTCTATTGTAGGTTCAGCATTAAGAACTATAAAGAGAAGTGAAATAGCGGCAGAGTTTTATTCATTTCCGCAAAAATATGTAACTGGTCTGGCGAATGATGCAGAAATAGAAAACTGGAAAGCATCAATGTCTAGTATGATTACATTCACAAAAGATGAAGACGGTGACCATCCTGTTGTAGGACAATTCCAACAAGAAAGTATGCAGCCTCACATTGAACAATTGAGGATGTTTGCATCTTTATTTGCAGGTGAAACAGGTTTAACATTAGATGATTTAGGATTTACAACCGAAAATCCAGCAAGTGCAGAAGCAATAAAAGCAACACACGAAAATTTAAGGTTAACTGCAAGGAAAGCACAGAGAGTATTTGGTTCCGCATTTCTAAATGTTGGTTATTTAGCAGCTTGCGTTAGAGATGAATATGAATACAGTAGAAGTCAAATATATGTTACAACTCCTAAATGGCAACCAATATTTGAACCTGATAGTTCAGTGTTATCTGCGATAGGAGATGGAATTATCAAGATTAATCAAGCGGTTCCTGAATATCTAAACAAGGATAATTTGTTCGATTTAATCGGTATAGGCAATGAGTAAAATTAGCGGTTTTCTTATAGAATTAGAAGAAAATTTTGATAAAAAATATTCAAAAGATAAATCGATACAAAACCTAGTAAAGAAATTAAATTCAGGAAAAAGTAACCAAGAAGATGCGTTTGAATATGCAAAAAAAGTTGGTGATTTAAGAAAAATCGTCTTGCATGAAAAGATTCAAGAAGATATGTTGGTAAATGGATATCTTGAATATCAAGAAGCAAAAGAAATGTTTGATACCGTTTTATTTGATGATTATGAATTAATTAATCAATATTGCAAGGAAACCTTTACACAGGTAAATAGGCAAAATAACATTAATTTAAATGGAGTTGATATTGATTATAATCAAAATAAAACAGACGGAATAGTTAAAACAGCAACAAAAGATGAATATCTTAAAGTAAGAGACGAAGTAGAAGAAGCTGTTAAAACTAATGCTAAATCATACTATGATGCAGCAGTAAGACAAAACGCAAAATTTCAATATGATGCAGGACTAAGACCAAAAATAATTAGAACTACTTATGGTAAAACCTGTAAATGGTGTCAAAATTTAGCAGGAATCTATGATTATAGCAAGGTAAGTGGCCAAGGAAATGATGTATTCAGAAGGCACGCAAATTGTGATTGCCTAGTTGTTTATCAACCACAAAAAGGAAAGTATCAGGATGTACATTCAAAACAATGGATGGAAGATAGAGAATATAAAGAAAATGTGGTAAATCGAATAAATGGACAATATAAGTTAGCAAGAGAAAGCGAAGATAAACGAGTATTAAATCTTATATTAGATAACAACGACACAAAACTACAAACACCGTCAATATATGGAGATAAGCTGAAATCATTTTCAGAAAGAGGCATACCATTACCGGATAATATTAAAAATGATATTAAACAATTAGAAAAAAGTGCATATATTGAAGGAACAAAAGGAGATTTTACAATTCAAGATATATCCGTATTATCAAGAGAATATGATGTTGAATTCGCGGTAATAAATGTTAAAAGTAAATCCTATTTAATAAAAGGTAGCGAATTTCAAACGAAGATACCGCAAGAAATATTGCAAGAAATGATGGAAAATAAAGGAACTATCGAGTATCACTCTCATCCTTTCGCGAACGACATAGTTCCATCAAAGGCGGATAGAACGGCACTAAAAAAGTTAAAATGGCAAGAAAACAGTAAGATTATTGATGAATCTGGACATATATGTACATACTCAAAAGACGGAATAGTAGAGGTAGTGTTGTAGTAAATATCAAACGACTATAAAATAAAAACGAGGAAAAATGTTAACAAAACAAGAGTGCTACGATATTTTTAAAGAAAAGGTTAATGAATTATTCGGAGATAACTACATCTTAGAGAATAAAAGTTTTCTAATGTTTGCAGCAACTGATGAAGCATATGAAGGAAAATATACCTTTTTTATCGCAAACGAGAAAGACTTTCCAAATTTAAAAGCAAATTATAAAGGGTGGAAAGTATATATACAAGCAAAAGTTGACCAAAACAGTGGAGAAATCGATGTAGAAGATTATCAAAGTGAAAAAACCGAGTAGCATCGGTTTTTTATATGGAGGAACAGATATGAAACGAAACAGAGACCCAGTAAATTACCCATTAGATACAAATTAATTTGGAAACAAGAATAGGTAATCAAATACCTACTCAATCACGAATAATTCCATATACAAAAACATATGGGCAAGATGCAATAGATATCTATAATTCAACTGGTCGAACTGCACAAGAATGGCAAGAATTGTTGTTATCGGATATCTTAGCGTATAACGATGAAAATTTATACGTGCATACAAAATTTGGTTTAGCCGTTTCAAGAAGAAATGGAAAAAACGAAGTTGTTACAATTCGTGAAATGTGGGGATTACAAAACGGTGAGCATATACTACATACAGCTCACAGAACTACTACAACGCACGTTGCGTGGGAAAGATTATATGATTTGCTATGTAAGGCAAATATAGGTATTGTTTCATCTTATCGTGCATACGGAAAAGAACATATAGAAATATCTAATGGAGCAAGAATTGAATTCAGAACAAGAACTGCAAAAGGCGGTTTAGGAGAAGGATATGACTTGCTTGTTATTGATGAGGCACAAGAATATCAGGATGACCAAGAAAGTGCTTTAAAGTATGTTGTATCTGATAGCAAAAACCCACAGACGATATTTTGTGGAACACCACCTACAACTGTATCATCAGGAACTGTATTTACAAAATATAGAGATGCTACTTTACAAGGCGAAGGCGAGAATGCAGGATGGTCTGAGTGGTCAGTAGAAAAGATGAGCGACCCAAATGATAAAGAATTATGGTATTTAACCAATCCTAGTTTGGGAACAATTTTAACTGAAAGAAAGATACAAGATGAAATAGGAAATGATGATTTAGATTTCAACATTCAAAGGTTAGGATTATGGATTAAGTATTCCTTGAAGTCAGAAATATCTTCAGTAGAATGGGATAAACTTAAAATTACACAAATACCTAAATTTAAAGGAAAGCTATTTGTCGGAGTTAAATACGGATATGATGGAACAAACGTTGCATTGTCAATTGCCGTAAAAACAAACGAAGATAAAATTTTTGTGGAATCTATTGATTGTCGTTCTGTAAGAAGTGGAAACACGTGGATATTAGAATTTATAAAAAACGCAGATGTACAAAAAGTAGTAGTTGATGGAGCATCAGGACAAAATATATTAGCAAATGAAATGAAAGATTACGGGCTAAAGCCACCAGTATTACCAACAGTTAAGGAAGTAATAACGGCGAATTCGGTTTTTGAGCAAGCACTATACAGTGATACGATAAGGCACAATAACCAACCATCGCTTACACAAGTGGTAACAAATTGTGAAAAAAGAGCAATAGGTACTGGAGGTGGATTTAGTTATAAATCTATAAAAGCAGAAAGCGATATAGCACTGATGCATAGTATGATATTTGCATTATGGGCATGTTCAACAGCAAAAGAACCTGTAAAGCAAAAGATAACTTATTAAAAGATACGCGAGTATCTTTTTTAATAGGGCGATACCTCCGCTTAAAGAGGGTGAAAGGATACCAAAATGGGAGAATTTAAAACAATTGAAACACAAGAGGAATTTGATGCAGCAATTAAAGAAAGGTTAGAAAGAGAAAGAAAAACTCTATCAGAAAAGTATTCAGATTATGAAGAACTAAAGAAAAAGAATACAGAGTATGAGGCTCAGGTTTCGAAGCTGAGCGGTGAAAAAGAAACACTAGAGAAAGAGAAAACAGAATCTGCTTCTAAAATTGCGGAATTAGATTCCAAAGTCAAGAGATACGAGACCGACTCGGCAAAAACGCGAATAGCTCTTGAAGCTGGTTTACCTTACGAATTAGCAGCTAGATTAAACGGGGCTACCGAAGATGAACTAAAACAAGATGCGCAACTACTTGCTAAACTAGTAAATCATAAAGAACCAGCACCAATCAGTGAAGGTGGAGAACCAACCACGTATGTTTCGGATAAAAACGAAGCAGTAAAGAAATTGGTCCAAAATTTATCAAAAGGAGAGTAAAAAATGGGTGACATTTTAAGTAAAGGAACATTATTTCCAGCAGAATTATCTAACCAAGTAATTTCAATGGTTAAAGGCAAATCAGCAATAGCAGCATTAGCGAATGCAGAGCCAATCGCATTTAATGGCAACGAATATTTTACATTTACACTAGATAAAGAAGCAGATATCGTTGCCGAAAACGGTGCGAAGACAAAAGGTGGTGCAACAATTACACCTGTAACAATTAAACCAATCAAGATTGAATATGGCGCAAGAATTTCAGATGAGTTTATGTATGCATCAGAGGAAAAGAGAATTGATATGTTAGCACCTTTAGCAGATGGTTTCTCAAAGAAATTTGCAAGAGCGCTAGATATTATGAGTATCCACGGAAAGAATCCAAGAACAAAACAATTAGCAGAAGGAACTATTGGCAACAACTATTTTGATTATGTAGTTGAACAAGTAGTAACACAAGATGAACAAACAACAGCTGATGACCAAGTTGAAGCAGCTATCGCGTTAGTTGAAGGTTCAGACGGTGAAGTATCAGGTATGGCAATGGCTCCTGCGTTCAAGTCAGACTTAGCCGCAATGAAAGGAACAGACGGCCATAAGATTTATCCTGAATTAGCTTGGGGAAAGGCACCTGGTTCAATTAACGGTTTGCCAGTTACAACAAATAACACCGTTGCGTTTGATAGTTCAACAGACAAAGCATTAGTAGGTGACTTTGAAAATATGTTTAAGTGGGGTTATGCAAAGGATATGTGGTTAAAAGTAATTGAATATGGCAATCCTGATAACGACCAAGATTTAGGTGACCTACAAGGACATAACCAAGTATATGTAAGAGCAGAAGCATATTTAGGTTGGGGTATCCTTGATGCTAATTCATTTGCATTTATTAAATCAGCTGAAATATCAGGATAGTATATGATTTATAAGAATGTTAAGACCGGTGCAATGATAAAAACTGATGTAAAAATATCAGGTGAAAATTGGCAACCGGTAACACCAACACATATCATAGAAAAGCCTAAGAATAAGAAAAAGGAAAAAGCTGATGAAAAATAAATTCACACCGTTTGCAACGATATATGATTTGGAAATTCTTTGGAGACATTTATCATCACCACAAGAACAAAGCAAAGCGTCCGAATTATTACAAATTGTATCGGATGAATTAAGGTATCGTGCAAGTATTGTGAATAAAGACCTCGATAAAATGATACAACAATCGCCAGTCTTAAAGAATGTGGCGAAGTCAGTAACTTGCGACGTGGTTGCAAGATGTTTAATGACCGCAACCGACAGTGAGCCGATGACACAATTTTCACAGTCAGCACTTGGGTATACTGTATCTGGTTCATATCTTGTTCCCGGTGGGGGCTTGTTCATTAAAAAAAGTGAACTAGCCCGACTGGGACTAAAAAAACAAAAAATCGGAAAAGTCGAGATGTATGAACGCGATTAAAGGAATACAAGTCGAATTAGTTAATAAAATTCAGTGTGGTACGGATGAAGCAAATAGACCAATCTATGAAGATAGAATAGTCAAGGTCGACAATGTTCTAGTTGCACCAACATCACAAGAAGATATAGTTAATCAACTTAATTTAACAGGAAAACACGCCATATATACACTTGGTATACCAAAAGGTGATAATCACGTATGGCAAGACCAAGAAGTAATGATATTCGGAAAGAGGTACAAAGTATTCACACCTGAAATTCAAGGTATAGAAGAAATGGTACCTCTTTTATGGAATAAAAAAGTTATGGTAGAAAGATATGAACAATAAAAGCAAGTTTGTTCTTAATAAAAAAGGTGTTAGACAACTATTACGTTCCGAAGAATTGGGCGAAGTATTAAAAACATATGCCAATAACGGAATAAACACAGTAGCGTCTGCAAAAGATTATCAAATAAGCGAATATAGAGGAAAAAATAGAACAAACGTATCGATTAGCGCAAGAACTGAACGAGGCAAAAAAGAAAACTTAAACAATAATATATTGTTAAAAGCATTAGGTTCTTCAAAGGGGTAATCTATGATAGAAAAAGTAGTTTTAGATTATTTAGAAAGTAAATTGCAAGTAGGCTGCTATATGGAAGTTCCAAATAGCAATGAGCCTACTTTTATTGTTATTGAAAAGGTGGGAAGCACTGATGAAGATGGCATATGGGGTGCGACTATTGCAGTTCAATCATATGCATCAACGCTTTATCGAGCTGCTTCTTTAAACGAACAAGTTAAAGAAGCTATGCAAGATATAACAACTTTAGATGAAGTAAGTAATTGTGAACTAAATTCTGATTACAATTTTACGGATACACAATCTAAACAATATCGATATCAAGCTGTATTTAACTTAATACATTACTAAAGAAAGGAAACAAATTTATGGCAAATAATAATGCTTCAAATGTTTCTGCTGCAAAACCAAAAATAGGCGGTGCTATTTCAAGAGCACCATTAGGAACATCGTTACCTGAAAGTGCAACAGAAGAATTAACTAGTGCTTTCAAAAAACTAGGTTACGTTAGTGAAGATGGCTTAACAAACTCTAACACATTTGATAGTACTGAAGTTGCTTCTTGGGACGGTGATGTTGTCCTAACAGCTGAAAGCAACAAAAGAGACGCTTTTACATTTAAGTTACTAGAAGTACTAAATGTTGATGTTCTTAAATCGGTTTATGGCGATGATAACGTAGATGGTGATTTAGAAACAGGCATTGAAGTAAGAGCAAACTCTACACCACAAGAAGAATATTCTTGGGTAGTAGATATGATTATGAAAAATGGGGTATTAAAAAGAATTGTTATCCCACAAGCAAAGGTTAGTGCAGTAGCTGACATTGTTTACAAGAATAATGAAGCAGTTGGTTATGAGACAACTATTTCAGCGGCACCATATGCGTTATATGATGGTGATACTCATAGAGAGTACATCATTGCAACACAAATTAGCGGGTAAAATAAAAAAAGAGGGAAAGATATGTTAGTTAAATTAGACAATGGTCTAGAAGTAAGTGTTGATAAAGAATCATTTAATGATATGAGAGTTCTTGACTTATTAAGTGAAGGGGAAGAAAACCCATTGGCACTTCCAAAACTAATTAAATTAGTTATGGCTGAAGACCAAAAGAATAAGATTTATGACTTTATTAAAAGTGAAAACAACGGTAAGATACCCGTTGACAAGTTTGCACTTATTTTTAATGAACTAATGGAAAAAATAGGTTCAAAAGAAGAAGACGTAAAAAACTAATTATCCTTGCCAATATGATTAAAGCCGACAAAAAATGCTTTAATATGTGACCTAGCTGAAACATATCATATTTTTGATTATAAAGAGTTGCCACCGTTTAAGGTGGCAATTCTTTCTATTGGTTTAAAGGATAATAGCCGAGTCAAAATGGCTATGGCAAAAACAAAGATAGATAGTACGCAAGTATTTTTAGCAGCAATACTAGACTGCTTAAA
>JAGHSX010000032.1 GCA_018065645.1 Candidatus Scybalousia scybalohippi | reverse complement strand
GTATTCATTCACTATATTTTATATAAGTCTATTTTTTTATAGTTTAAGTTTTAGAAAAGTAGACAGAATTGCCCTTATAAATAGTTAGTGTTTTCCCCACAGAAAAATTAAAAACGAATGTTTGTTGGTTTAAGATTTGTACAAAATGAGGGATATATGGGAACTGCATTTATTTTAGTTTTGATAGCGTGTCTTTTTGAAATATTTTTCATTTGGTTTTTAGCAAAAGCCTGCAACACCTTAAAGAAAAATAGAGACGAACTTAATTATAAGGTTTTGGAATTAAATAGTGAATTGGAATTTTTGAAAAAAAAAGGAGAAATCAAAAATGAAATTCTTGAAAAATCTGATAAAACAAAATCCACTCTTAATCGTGGAAATTCTGATACTCGTTATTCTGCTGCTAGGAACATCTTGCAAAACAACAAAAGTTGAAATAAAGAGAGAAATTTTAGATTTGGATTTTCCGTCTTTTCCTTTGATTGATGCTGAATATTTGGAAGATGAAAATAAAGTAAAAATTCCGCTTGATGACTTTATAGAACTTGCAAAATTTAAAGTTGATTACGATGGTCTAAAAGAATACTACGAAAAAGTTTCAGTTTTAGTAGGAAGTGAAAAAAAATGAAGCACGAAACCGTCCACCATTTAGGATGGCAGTAGTTTACGGCAACCATTGATAAACTTTCCCGATTAAACCATTCATTCGGGTAAGTTTATCAATGTGAACACCTAGATAATTACAATGGATAATCTGATTATTTCCAAGATAAACTCCTATATGAGAAACAATACCTTTTCTATCTTTTATAAGAATAACATCACTTTCTGATATGGGAGAATCTATTTCTATAACTTTAACTTCGTTTTTCCATTGGTTCAAACAATCATCAAAACTGTAGTTTTCTTTCGTACAATCTTCTATATTTAACCAAGTATGACCGAAACGTTTTTCAACTTCTATAGCGAGTCCATAACAATCATATCCGTCAGGACCTCTTCCGTTTTTTTTATAAGGTTTACCTACTAAATCATCAATATTAATTCCCATTTTTTCCACCCTACTTTCCGTTTCCGACAGAAGGACATCTTATTAATGTCGCTTTATCTCTTGGAACTTGAAGCTGCATTGCTGGGTCGAATACGAGATTCCATTTTGCAGAAACTCCGTCCCAAGAAACAGAGTTCATTTCAAATGTGTACTTAAAGAGTTTAGAAAAAACTACTGTATTATCTTTCCTAGCAAAAAGTGCAACGAATGTAACTTTAGGTTTATCTTTTATATTTCTTATAACTTTAATAATTCTTTGGTCGATTGCTGATATTGTAACAGATGTATTTCCGACAGTCTTTCCGTCTTCTGATGGCATTACGAAAGAGAAAAAAGATGGAAGATATTTATTGCCTTGATATTTTACAGTAACAGAATCGTTAATAAGTCTAAGATGTCCTTTATCTTGTCCTAATGCATCATCTTCCCATTCTATATCATCATGTTCTATATCCATTAAGAATGGTAAATTTCCATCTGTGTTTTGTTGGAAAAGTTCTTCCAAAGTTATTGTTTCAAGATGTTTTCCTTCCATAAATTTTCCCCTTAAATCACTCTGAATGAACCAGATTGAGATGTTTGAGTTGCTAATATTTGAATGTCAGATATGAGATATTCAGTTTTTGTTGGGTCTACATCAGATTTCAAATTGCCGAAAATGTAGTAATAAGTTCCTTTCTTTGTTGGTTTTGTGAATTTGTACGATAAATCGTTTCCGTAAGCGAGGAGATATTCTTTTTCAACATCTATGTAATGAATTGTTGTAGGATTTTCTTCTAATGTTTCTTTTGAAATGAAAATTGAATAAGCATTTAGCAGCGGAGATTCGTCAAAACTTCCATCAAAACTTACATTTAATTTGCAATAAACTTGTCCTACAGAAAGTTGTGTTGAAATCGGTCTTATGACTTTATCAGGAATTTCTATGACTCCACTATAAAACTCTTTCCAAGCCATTGTTACTCTCATACAATATCCAGACTTCTGTAATTGAAGAGGACCCGTAATTGTGTAATAACAAGTTTTTGTTGCTCCAAATGAATTAAATTTAGATATAGATGGAAATTCAAAAGGGTTCACTCCCCTTTTGTGTCTGAACTTATACCATTTTACAAATCGGTCTAGTTCAGATTCACCGTTTTCATCTTTATCTTCCCAATTAAAATCCATTGAAACATTGTAAGTATCTGGAGCATATAACGAGACCAAACGTCTTTCTGTGAAAGATGCTTGGTCTCCCGAATCTTCTACATATCCTTTATCTCCAACTACAATTGATGTTGAATCAAGTATTCTTCTATTAACGCCAACTGGCCAACCTATTATCTGCATAAAGCGTAGAGTAATAAGTAAAAAAATCGTTGTTGATTTTTCAGATGTCTAAGTTCTTCCCTACAGCATTTTCTAACAACTCGACTTCGTTTTTTGTAAGAAAATCTTTTTTTGTAATTTTTTTATTCAGAATTTTATTCATTCTTACATATCTTGGATATATTTTTCCTTTTTTGTATTCTGTGATTCCAAGCCTAAGGGCAACATCTGAGGCTTTGTATAATTTTTCATCATTTTCTTCCTTCACTTCTACAGAAAAAAAACTTTCTTTTTGAAAATTATCGAACAGTCTAAAACCTAATCTTCGATATTCAGAATAAACAGGCCCCCCATATTTTTTCGCAATTAGTTGCTTCTGTAGGCATAAACTTTTTCATAATCTCTAAATCTTTTCTAAGATTAGGATTGAATGGACAACCTTTGCAACCTGTTCTTTCAAAATTAAATGGCTCGTAGTACAACTCTAAGAGTTGTACATCATACTGTTTAATGAACTCATTGATAAAAGATTCATCGACTGGCATTAATGGGTGGAATTTTTTGAGATTTCCACTTTGAAAAATAGTACAAGAATCTTTGTTCCAACGAAGACCTTTTTCTTCTTTGCGAATCCCTGTTATCGAAATTGTTTTGTTATTTTCCTTAGCCCATTTTTTCGCAGGTTCTTTTTTCAGCCTATAGCAACATTTGTCAGATATTTTCAACGAAAAATTTTCTGTAAACTGATATTTTAGTTTTGAAGGACACCCCATAAAATTTTTGTTCAAATATCTTTGAACTGTAGCCATATTCTTTTCGTTTTGAAAATCGTGGACAAATTGAGAATGTTCTTTTGATTTGAATGGATAGCCGTCTGTTTTTAGCATTTCTGAAATATTCACACCAGAGTTCACTATTACAATTTGAGAATCTTCTTCAGCAAGTTTTCTAACAAACTTCACCATTGAAACATATTCAATTCCTGTATTCAGGAATACTCTGGGAATAGAATTATTCGGAAGTGCTAAATCTAAAAGTTTCGATAAGACACAACTATCTTTTCCACCAGAAAAAGACAAGTATGAGTTCTTTTCTAAATTATAAATTTGATTGATTGATTGAATCTTTGAGATTCTGTCGTTTAATAAAAATTGAAATTCTGTCATAGAAAACAGACTTCAACAAAAAAAATTCGTCATTAAACAACGATTGTTGTATGTGTTTCACTTTTGCTAAGAGGAATTGAATGGCAGACGTGAACACTCCAGCAGAAAGGAAAAAGAAAAAAGCAAGAAGCGTTATTAATAACGCTTTACGCGATGGTCGAATAAAGAAACCGAAAACTTGTGCAAAATGCGGTAAGGCAACAACAAAACTAACAGCCCATCATAAAGGTCGTTATGTTTCCAGTAGCACAGATGTCAAAAAACAAAACATCGTATGGCTTTGTTATCATTGTCACAAACTTGAAACGGATAAATCGCACAGAGTGAAGTGAACAACGAAAAGTTTTAAGTTTTATTATTTTTGAGCAGGGGGGAATTAAATGTTAAATATCGTTATTGAAAGAAAAAAATCATCTTACGATTACAAGATTAATGAAAAAGCAGAAAGTTCTTTTTCTAATAACTGGAATCATAATTCAGAAGATTGGTTTGTTTTATTTGATGACAAAGCTGAAATAATGCGTGTTAGATGCCAATCTGTTGCTAATTACAATTGGGGAGAATACGCAACAGCTGATACTTGTGAATATGGCGATACCATTCACGAAGGTTATTTCAAAGTTAAATGCTTTGTTGAACCAAGAGGTTTTCACGGAGAGATTCACGGCATCGTTGAAACGAAGGATATTGATGGTCAATGGATTGGACGTGATTCAATGCAAACTACGAAAGACGGTTTTCAAAATGGACGATGGCTTATTCACGACAGATTTTCAAAGAAACTTGGGAAAGATTCTAATTATGCGTGGAGTGCTGGTTGTATAATTCTTTCTGAATTGGACTTAAAAGCATTTAATTCTCTTCTTAAAGTTTTTGAAGTTAAACCTGGTGATATTATTTCAGGCGAAATTGTTGAGGTAGATTGATGAAATTCTTTAAAGCATTTTTGTTTATTATAGCAACGGCTATTATGGAATCGTGTTTATTGTTCGTTCCAGAAAGTTCTGGTGCTGTAAGTGTTGCTTTTCTTTCTATTATAGGTGTTTATCTTGGTCTTGATGTTGCAGGTATGATTTCTAAAACTTCTGAACTGCCAAAAGGTCAGTTTAAAGAACTGAATACTTACAAATACATTATTACAGGGTGCTGCTTAATAGTTCTTACAGTTACATCTATCTTGATAAGAGATAAAGTTGATGTATCTATGGCACTTACATCTTTTATTTCCTCTATGATGATTATTTTAACGTGTCTTATTGGTGGTCTTGAAGGAAATAATATAGCAACGGATAAGGGAAACTAAGAAAAAGAACCTAGATTGTTTTTGCAAATCTAGGTTCTTTTTCTTTCATTTTTCTTCTTCGTCTTCTTCCTCTAACATCTTTTCAATTTGAATATTGATTCCAGCAAAATACACCTCACAGAGTTTTTTGTTTTTGGCTTCAGCAAATTCTATTCTACCATTTGTTTCAAATCCTAAAAATTCAATTTTGCCATATTGCATAGACTCTGATAGCAGACTACTATCAAACAGATGATTTGCTCTTATTTCTTTTATAAGGAAACGAAGAGAAAAAGGGGAATAATTATTTTTGATATTTTTTATACATTCCTTACTTGAAGCACCCCATAGCTAAAGATAGGGGATTCTGAGAGTTCTCACGAAGCATCTCTTTCTGTTTCATCGAACGCTCCAGCAAGAACTGATTGACAATCAGCCTTACCTTCCACGAACTCCACAGACTTAATTTCCTCAGCTTCCCTGAGTACATCTATTGCATTATTTTTTGAGGCGATTCATCCGCCACCTAAAGGAAGTGGTTTTCTCGCCTAGTTTATATAAATTTAGCACCATTTATAAAAGCGTCTTCAATACTCCAATCATCGAGGTCAACGCCACTATCTTCGAGTTCGTCTAAATATTCATCTGATAATTTTTTGATTTCTTCATCTGTCATTTTTTTTATTCCTTAAAAATACTGTTTAAAAATAATTCTTTTTGCGATTCTCAATCTGGTTAAAAAGCCAGATTCCAAGATTTTAAGTTTGTACATTCCTACAAAACACTTCCAACAACGATTGGAATTTTTTCTGATTTTCTTTGCTAATGTGTTTCTCATTTTTTCTGCTCCCATTCTTTACAAATCTCAAAATGTCGCTTTGCCATTTCCTCGTAAGTTAAATAATGCTCTACATACAACTCATTGGAATCTGTAACTTTTCCATTTTCATCGCAAGGAAATATCATTGTTTCATAAGGATATTTTCTGTTATCACAGATTAAGATTGAATCAATGAGATACTTTTTGTTCACTACATTTCTTAGATGATGGACTTTTTGCATGTCTAAAAATTCTTGTTCGTTGAAATCTTTGTTTAAGCAATAATATTTGTGCATTATTTTTTATCACCTTTTCCTTCTGCTCTAAGTCGATTCTTTTCAACTACTTCTAATATCGCTTTTTCGATGTCGATATTTGCTTTTTCTGCTTCGTTCAAAACACAGATAATAATATCAGATAATTCGTGAGCGTATTCCGTTTGTAATTTAATATAGCGTTTTTTTTCAACTCTTTTACATCTTTCATAAAATTCTTCTCTTGCATTAACAGCTTCAATAAGTTCACCTGCACAATGTTTCAAATGGTCTGTTCCAAGATTCGCTCCATTTGCTCGTCTTTTTTCATAAATTCCGAGTGTAATTTTTTTCAATTCGTTTAAGTCTATCATAGTTGCATTATATACAAAAAAAATGATTAAAAGCAACTATTTTTTAGTTGTTTTTATAAAAAAAATCTGTTGCATTAGTTTCTTATTTCGCATACAATAATATTGCTTGACTACAAAAGGTTCTCCATAACTTTTGTTCATAAGTGCCTCCGAAAAAAAATAATCGACTCAACGGTTGCAGTGATGTCGATGTAGAAGTTAATGGTTGTTGCATCAAAACTCCAAGACTTCTATCGTATGCAACAAGAAATATCGTCTGGTAGTTTTTTGGGCTTTTGGAAACTACCAGATTTTTTTTTGAAAAAAAACATTAAGAACTAATTCTGAAAATAATATTGTTGAATTATGGAAAAAATAAAATTTGTAATTGATAAAGAAACTCCATCAAAAAAGAACTCAAGAATCAATCTTAGAAATGGGATTTCTATTCCATCTAAAAGGTATAAAGATTGGCACGATTACGCTGCAATTCTTGTGGTTAAACAAAAGATTGAACAAGGAATAGAACAGATAACATCTTCCTGCAAGATGCAATTTGTGTTTACTCACGGTGATTTAAGAAGAAGAGATTCTGATAACGGAGTTTCTTCGATTATGGATTTGTTGGTTGATTGTAAAATTCTTAAAGACGATAACTGGCAAATTGTAGAATCTTATTCGGTTAAAAATTGCTACAACAAAGGAAAACCTTGTTGTGAAATAATCATAGAAGTGATAGAGGAAGAAAAATGCGAAAATTAATTTTGATTGCGTTGTGTTTTGTTTTTAGTGGATTATTGTTTTCTGAAAATTCTGGGAATTATTATATTTCTTGTTCCAAGTGCAAGGAATACACGAAAAAACATAGAGGATATTCGTACTGTTTAGGGTGTCCTGCTTGGAGACGTTACGATTTAGAACTTGGTCAGCATGAATATATGGTCTATCGTTGTCAGCACGGACACGAATTGCACGTCTCATACAAAAAAACAGGGGAATAAAAATGATAATTAGTGACGATGATGAAGAACCACCTCATTGGTACGAAGTTCTGGCAATCACAATAATCGTAATTATAACGCTTGTTTTTTGTGGGCTTTGTTTCATTTAGAACTTAACAAAAAATTAGTATTCAAAAAAAATATTCTGTCTAGTGTTTACTTTTTGCATTATCTTTGAACTACTAAAAAAACACTAGACATTATTC
>JAGHSX010000176.1 GCA_018065645.1 Candidatus Scybalousia scybalohippi | reverse complement strand
TGACGGAAGAGCCATATATTCCAACTGAGGAAGATATCACAAACATTGTCAGGAAGCTTGAAGGAAGCAAATATGAAGTGCCTATCAAACTAGCCTGTTTAGGTCTCAGACAGTCTGAAATAGGCGGATTATCAATTGAAGATATAAAAGATGGGAAAGCCTTCATTCACAGGTCAAAAACTCAGGGCGAAGATAATGCCTGGGTGCTGGAAGATTCCAACAAGACTGCTGCCAGTACCAGAACAGTAGAGCTTCCGCCGACCTTGTATGAAAAGATACTGGAGCAGGGATATATTTACAATGGTTCACTTCACACCCTGTATGATGTCTTGAAAAGAACTTGCAAGGCTTTAGAGATTCCACAGATAAGCATTCATAAGCTCCGTCATTTCTATGCCTCATATTGTCACGAAAAAGGCTTCTCAGAAGCTCAGATAATGGAAATGGGTGGATGGTCCACTCCTAATGTTATGAAAGCTGTATATCGCCATGCAATGAATAAAGAAAAAGCCAAAAAGGATATTGCCAACAGCATTGGAAACCTTTTCTAATCTGTGACAAATTCTGTGACAAAATTTGTGACAAAAAAATTCAAAAATCTTGATTTTATGGTACAAATTAAATTTGTATAAAAAGCACTAAAAATGCCATAAACACTGGACTCAAAGCCTTATATATAAAGTGTTTATGGCATTTTTTAACTACTGGACCTGGGGGGATTCGAAAACTCTTATATCGTTCATAAAACCTTTACTGGTATTGAGTTTGTAATTTTTGTGACAAAATTTGTGACAAAATTTATTTACCTTTTGTCATCTTCAAAATTACAGAATACACAGCCTTAATAGTATCAGAATTGCACTTTTCAAGAGTTTTTGATATCGCCTGAATATAATATTCTTTATCTTTCATATGCATAACCTCCTGATATTATTATCGCTAATTAACATAAGATTATGCAATTCTCAATATTATGTAAATCAATATAAATTTTTTCCACACAAAAAGCACTATGATTTATCATAGTGCTTTCCTGCTTAGATTTCAACAAATATTCGCTTACTGTCTACGCATCATATCTCTGTCTGGCATCATCCTGCCATCATCATAACTGTAATGTCCTCTCACATAATGTGAACCTCTGTTGCCTTCGCTGTAACCGTCTCGACCATAAGAACCCATTGCTCTCCAGTCGCCATAGCTGGCACCTTCGCCCTGTTCAAGCTTCTCAATTTTACAAATATTCTTGATGGTATCTGTCATCATATGGATATCCTGAAGGTCAGCTCTTGAGATGTTTCCGCCTTTGTGACAATCTTCTAACATTCTGCAGAGGTCATCTTTTATCTCATACATAAATTCTTTCATGATTAGTCCTCCTTAATTATGCTCAAATAAGCATCTTCAACCTGTATTGGAACTTCACCGATATTCTTAATTGCTACATTGTAACAGCATCCACAAGGCACCTTGATTTTGATGCATCTGCTAACAGTATTCAGGATATCTGCTGCAGGTGGAGTCGATATCATTCTAGTTCCTGGAATACTTTCACCATTTATAGAGAACGCAAGAGCCAGTTCATCATTTGCTGTATTCGCTGCAAGATTAGCAGCAAATTCTAATGAATATCTTTTTCCGCCATGCAGAGTGAACAATCCTGATCCATCTCTATGAGTCACAGCACATCCACAATTTTCAGAATAATTGAATAATACTGGATTATTAACTGTTACAACCTGGTCTGTTGCATAGGTAAATACTGCCATAGCACTCACCTCCTAGCATCCACATGAATTATTGCATCCACAGAATCCATATAAATTCGAAGCTGGAAAACTTGGAACTGGTGTTGGTCTAAGTGCAGAAATCAAATATTCATTCTGTGCAGACTGGCTTGCTGAAAGCTGTAATGAGTTAATCATCTGATTCTGCTCTGCAATTCTATCCTTAAGAGCTTCGACTTTATTGTCCTGGATAGCCTTGAGAATTGCCTGAGTGCCAGCATTCTGAGAATCAATAATATCTCTTGTGTTATTCTGATTATTGAAGTTAGTCTGACAGAATCCTGTCTGAACTGCTGACTGCAGATTGTTTGTATTCTGAGCCATATTGTAATTTACATCAGAAATCTGCTGTCTAAGGTCACAGCAACACTGTGCCATCTGCGAACCTATCTGATTTGTTGCAAGTCTTGATTCATATCCCTGCTGGACCATTCCTGTGTTAAGACCAGCAAAACCCTGTGTCATTGTGCTCTGTGCAGATGCAAATCCGCCTGTGATAGCATTATTAAGAGCATAAGTCGAATCGCAGATTCCTGAATATACTCCATCAATCTTTCTTTCAATCTGTCCCATGTCAGATATTAGAGTATAATTCTCAGAAACTCCGCCTCTTGTACCATATCCGCCATTTCCCCAGCCATTTCCGCAGAAAGCGAACAAGAATAAGATAATTAACCACCATGCACCGTTTCCACCGCCAAAACCATCATTATTGCCAACAATAGCACCGAGATCAGCAGGTGACATTTCATTTGAAAATCCCATTTGTTTTTCCTCCTATAATTTTTCTAGGTTATCAGTGCAAACCTTTTGCACCGTCAATAAAAGTATGGCCATACTTATTATTTCATCATTTGCATCATTTTTTGAAATTCAGAAGCTGTCTTCTGGAGCTTATTCAGTTCCTGCTGTGTCATTTGACCGCTCTGGAGCAGTCGCTGAACTTCCTGCTGTGGATTGCCTCTGAAATTATTCTTGAAGTTATTGAACTCCTGAATCATCTGTATCGGATTTATATTCATATCCTAACTCCTTTTCTAATGCCAAAATACGCTCATTTAGAGCTTTTATCTGTTTTTCAAGTTCATTTCCTTGTGTGATACTGCTACTTGCCGATACTGGCTCGATTTTCTGATAAGAATAAACATCTAACGGAAGAGGTCTGCCTGTCGCATCAGCTCTTTTTTCATAGAATACTGGTTTTTGGCTATCCCAGAGCCTGACAAAACTATTCGGAACTACAAGATAAGCTTCTGCAGCTTGCTGATTTTGTACCCATATCCGCTCGTCTGTGGGTATTTGGTAATTATTCTGATAATTATATCCATAATTCATTCCATACATTCTTATTCACCTCGTTTCCAGTAATAAATAGGAACCTCGTCTCCTGAATCCCATGTGTCAAAATAGTCACCATCAACAACAGGAACTACATGTCCATGCAATGCCAGGATATATCTTCCTCTTGGATGATCGTCAGCAAATTCGCTGACACTGTAACATTGAGGACAGGTATTCGGAATTGTATGCCTTGTATATCCTTTATCTCTCAAATACGAACCCCATACATAGTTCGAAGATGGCATATCGAAAATTCTTGCCCCATAATTGCACAAATCCCAATAGACATCTTCCCAGGACTTGTTTAATGCTTTGCTCAAAGCTCTGACAGTACAGTCAACACCTCTTCTTGCTACTGGATTTGCATTATATTGTCGATACATTTCCTGTCCTCCATGAATAAATTATTACATTAAATTTAATGTAATTCTACGAAGCAGATACGAAGATTTTATGCAAACAAAAAAGACTGGTCATAAAGACCAGCCTTTTTCGCTTGTACGGAAAACACATATCACTGGGTTTTTAATGCTTTCGCATAAGCTCTTACCCATGCTGTATTAAGAAGCTTGTCAGCTCCCGAATACCAAAATTCCTGCACTCTTCTTGAACTATATCCCATTATTTCAGCAGCTTCTTCCTGTGTGCAGCATTCATCTAATAAAAGTTTTATAACTTCCTCTTCTCTTTTGTTTAAATGAGCTCTCTGCAGTGCGAACTGAATAATATGATCATCACCGCAATTCCAAAAATACTGCAACAAATTTCTATCCATATTCACACCTTCTTTGTGCAACAAAAAACTGACAATGTTCCACAGAGCAATGCCAAAATAACTATTATCTTTTTTAATTTTATATTTTCTTTTTCACTTTTGATAGCTGTTTCAAGAGCATCTTCAAGAAGCAATTCTTTTGCTTTTTCCATTATTTCTCCTTTGCATATTCAAGGCAGCACCAACCGTCACGAATCGGAATATATCCCCAGCCATTCGATATTTTTGACACTTCAAAACCTTCTTCATATTTCAGGCACGAAATAACAGGATAATCAGTTCCAGGACCTTTGCGAACATTCAGACCTTTTTCGTGACTTACTACATATTTTTTATAAGATATATTTTCGATGTTAAAATCATCAAATCTTGTCAGGTTATAATCTTCAACTATTTTGCAAAGCTTCGCAACATATTGCGAGTCTGTCGCCCATCCGTCCTGCTTCAAGCACTGGGCATACATCTGATAAGTATTGACTACTTTAAGATTTGCATAATTCGACCAATTGATGAAGTCATAATAACCTGCAACACCAGATTCCATTGAATCATAAGCTCTGAAGTTATCTCTTATGTTTGTCAGAACTCCAGGCTGATATTCCTCTTTGGTTGCTACATTAACCGATGGACCTTTCCAGCATCCACCACATTTCATACCAAAATAATTATAATATTTACTCAGTGCACAGGTACCATAGGCAGATTCTAGACAAGCCTGAGCAATTACAGTGCTTGCAATTCTATAGCCTCTGAGCTTCGCATATTTCTGCACTAATGGTCCTATTGTTGAGATGAAATCATTAATCTGCTGTTTAGTTGCCATAAAATCACCACACCTTCATCTGATCTATAAGCTGCTTAACCTTATCAAAACCAAGCATACTACACAGAGCTGATGCAAGGCCCATAAAAAAGGCATACAGGCACTCTATTCCTGTTATAGCAATTTTGCCTATGTAATAGTAGGCAAATGTGCCACCAATTCCAACTATTAAAGCGACAATAAGTGCTACAAAGTTATACGAAATGGTTATCTGCTTATCTTCTACAAGTTTCTTTACTGCTTCAACGATAAGAGCAGTTAATGTACTAAAAATTGATAATAATGTTAAAAATAATTCAACTGTCATCCTTTTGCTCCTTCTTCAATATTAACTGGTATCAAACCATCATTGATTTTCTGTGCTTCCATCTTGTTCTTTTCTTCTTCCTTGGTTTCCAGAAATGCTTTAATAGAATAAACAGCAAATACACCTATAATTTCTGTGACAATAGTTATAGCAAGTGTTTCTGCTATCTCAGACCTTCCCAAAAATGCCAGGATAAATGGTATCTGCATATCAATAAGAGAAATGATCAGGATGATAAGCACCAAAATTTTTGAAAATTGAAATCTTTTTTTCTTCATACTTGCTCCTTAAAACCAAATCTGGTTATAAACTTTGATTTTTTGCCATTTTTGACCGTTTTTTTGCAATTTTAATTCCATTTTTGGTTTTTAGTTGTGACAAGGCATCTTCAACAAATCTTCTTTTCTGCTGTCAAGAACTCCATTAACTCCCACAAGTTCATGATAAGCATTATACTGATTCATCCATTCATCAAGCTCTAACTGACGAACAAAGCCCCTGTTTTGATATTCTGTATAATCTTTCAGAAGCTGTGCCCTCATTTGTGCTTTCTGACTTTTCTGAAGAATATCTACCTGCTTTGCCAGTTTCAAAACTAATTTAATGATATAAACAGTGATAGCAAATATACTTGGAACTCCTACAAGCTCCAGGATTTGAAATAAATTCATTGTAATCTCCTAATTAATTAAATAAGGGCATACCATTTCGGCATACCCTAAAAAGAGGTAATGAGTAACCTTATCCATCAATAGCTTTTTTTATTTCATCAGGCACATAATTGAAAGCACAAATAAAACAGTTACTGTTACCTTGAGTTCCATATCTAACACTTACTGTGTTTCCGTCTATAAAAATGCCATCTGCTGTTGGTGCTGTCGTGTTAGAACCTGCATTTCCTCTGAAAACCCATAGTGTCATTCCGTTTTCGTCTTTGTATGCAACCTCTGCGTTAGGATGCGCTCTCAACGGTTCATAATATCCCGCTGTTGTGCTGGCATTCCAAAATATTAGTGCTGCCTTTACCTCGAAATTAAAAGTAGCTGTCGCTGTGGCTTTTGCGCCTATTGCGGTTCTCATTTCAGTCATTCGGCTTTCTTTATTCTCAAAAATTGCAATATATCGCCAAGCATAACTTGTATATGCTCCTTGCACTCTCAAGAACATACCTTTTTCGCCATATCCGATAAAATTATTATTAGAAGTATATGTTTCAGACAATAAATCCGCCCAAGTACCATCATTTTTTTGATATTGAGTTGTAGAATAGTTGCTGTCGAATTTCAGAGCTGTTGCTCTTGTCTGCTCATAGAATATTACTGATACTGGTTTTTCATTTTTTGATAAATAAAATCTGTTGGTTTGTCCACTTGATGTCACCCACTCGTCAATAGTTCCACTTTTTACATCATATCCGCCACCTGAACCACCACCAGAAATGTCAAGAATTGCCTGTACAGCATCTGCCAATGGCGAATCAATAACATAAGCATCATTTTTCTGCTTAATTGCATTTCTGATAGAATTTACTGAAGTCTGTGTATAGTTTAATTTATCTGCTATTGTTCCCATAAGCTACCTCCTACACACTTGTTCCATTAATGGCATCAAGTACAGTTCCTATGTCGCCAAGTGCTTGTTTAAGTGTTCTTATATCATCTGCATTTGTTGTTGCTATTGAATAAGCTTCATCTGCCTTATCAGCAGCATTTTCTATACCTTCTTCGATTTCGTTAAGGTTGTCTGCATCAATGTCTGGTTCAGAATCATTGACCCATGTGTGTTTGTGTATATATGCCATTGTTTTTTCCTCCTAATCACTTGTAATACTATCTTTAAGGGATTGAATACCACTCAAGGTTCTTTTTAACACATACGATGAAATATCACCTTCTTTTGTTTTTATGGTTATCGAATCACCTGCTTCAACATAAGGAACACCAATCATTTCTATGTCAAATGGCATATATTGAATATCTCTTATTCTTTTACCCACTGTTGACAATATTTTTAACATTTCGCTTTCTGTGTATACATTATTTTTAATGCAACAATTATTTGACATATCATAATCTTGGTATTCTTCAGGATTATATAATAAATTGCCTTCTTCGTCTTCTGCTGATAAATCAACCAAAATGTATTTAGCAATATTTTCTTCATTTTCTGCTGTTTTATATGAAGCAAAAACCCTTGAATATTTCTTTGTTTTTTCATCGTCATACCAACAGCGCCTATACATTGATTTATCAACTGTAATGTCTGCGTTGCCACTTGTAGGTCTAAGCCCTATACTAGGTTTCAAGCCTACTTTAGGTTTTAATTTGTTTAAATTATCAAGTGTTTGTATTGTAAAAACACCATCTCGTTCAAATTTTCCAAATCCACCTTGCAATTCGCAATATGCCTGGATATATTCATGAATATTTTTATCACTAAAATATCTATCAAGAGACTCCTTAAAGCCATAATCAGTCCTCTTTGAAGCTTTTGTATAATTTCCAGTTGATGAATCTTGTCTATATAGTTCAGTATTTACAAATGGTTTACTTTGTAAAATAATTAGTGAATCATCTTCACTTAGTTCAGATATGCAATATTCGAGCTTTGAATCAAAGTCTTTTTCATATAGTTTTTCTTTTTTTGAATCAGTAAGATAATAAGCTTCTAATTTTTCAGGCACAAAACACCAATTAATCCTCTTGCCTTCCAAAGGTTCTGTTGCATCATAATCACCACCAGTTTGGCTTGTTGCTCGATAATATTGCCATACATTCAAAAATGTATAAATTGAATTTCTTGGGATTTCTAACTTATAGCCATCTTCTCGCTTCATACCTATTCCGTTATGATTAACATCGTAATGTGCATATGAAGTTATAAAATCAATATATGTTTTTGGGATTTGATCAGTTCTCAATTTCTTAATTGCATCATCTGATACACTTCCCTCAAACATATCAACAGCCTCATTCAAAGCCTTTATATATTCATTTTCGTTGTAATCACTTTTAATAGTTATAATCGACCTATGCTGGGTTGAATAACGCAAATCAGAAAGTCTTTTTCCACTAATTCTTATCACTGCTTTTTTTCCAGCAGTTTTCGTTTGCAAAGACATTGATATCACACCATTTAAATATGCGTTTACTATCTCACCATTTTTTTTGTGCCTTTCATAAGAAGTTTTTGGGCTAATTAAATCAATAACATCCTGACCTGACAGCTTAATTGTTTCAGATGTTTTCCATGAATATTTGTATAATCCTACAATACTGTCAGGAACCTTCCAGTCATATGTAGCTATTTCTGAATATGCTTCTATATGCCTTTTGTTCATGTTGCTGGAATCCTTCTTGCAGTTATCAACAATAAATCTTCCATATTTGATTGGATAAACATATAATCCAATATCTTCTCGGTACTCAAGATATTCAGGGACAACATCATCAATTAATGAACTACCATCAATCTCTATTGCCACATCAATAAATTTTCCCTTAATATTCCCTACATCAAAGCAATCGAATGTTACCTGACTTGCTTCACACAGACCGAATTTAAGTTCTGATTGCGAACAAAATGATTCTTTGAACTCAAATCCTTCTTCTGCAACATTATCAAGATTAATATCATCAATGTCATCAAATGGAAAAGAGATTCTAACATTCTTTCTACAGTTGTCTTGATATAATAAATTTTCAATATTTGCTGGAACTTTAATCATTTTTTATCTCTCCTGAATGCTCAACTCAAAATCTCTGTATTCATCTTGATTAGCTGCATTTCTTCCCCTTGTAGGTTTTAATTCAAGATAAAATTCAGCTTCAAGCATTTCCCTTTTGTTGTTTCTTGCTACCTTTATCATATGAGCACTTGTGCTGGAACTCTTAACTGCTTCCAAATCATCAATGAACTGCCAATAGTCAACATTACTTCTAAACCACATTGACATGGATCCTGATGTCTTTTCTTTAACCGTCTTGTGAGTTTTGCCTGTTGCATCTACCCAGGAATCAATTTCTTCATCCTGGGCATTTACCTCATAAGTTCCTACAAGTATGTTTTTTGAATAATCGTTTCCGTTGATTTCTAATAGCATATATTCTCCTTTATGTAGGATTAACCATAAAATTATTGCCAGTTCTCTTTGTGTTCTTCCTGTTTTCGTCAACAACAAACTCAAACAGTTTTTCAGTTTTTGCATTTGCAGTTATTTCAACTCTGCTATTAGCTAAGCCAGGAAGATATGTGGCCATTATTTCATATAAACTGTCTAACTTGGAACCATTAGCACTCTGAACAGTGAATGTTCCTGAAGCCTTCATGTTGTGCTCGTTAGGTATAGAATTTCTTATGATATCTTTTGCCTGTCCAAGTGTGTCTTCCATACCAAGATTAAAACCTTCGCCAAAATATTCACCCAAATTTCTTGCAACTGTTGAAGGGCTGTGGATTCCCGCTGTTGTACGCACTGCAGTTTCAGCTATACTAGCCATCATTGATGCAGCTTCTTCAACTGATGCTGTTCCTTCAGATATACCTTCTGCAAAACCTTCGGCAAAGAATAAACCTAAATCATAAGCCTTCTGGGACTTGCCGTCTGCAATCCCCAGAGCTCCTTCAATACCACTAACACCTTCATTTCCAATCATCTGACCGTCAGCTCTTGCCTGATTAGCTTGATTTCCCATTTCAGCTGTAACATTAGCTCCGTAAGCTTGCCAAGTTTGAAGCATATATGCCGTCTTCTCATCAACCTGCGTTGCCAATTCTTCATTAGCCTGGATAAGTTCATCCTTCATAGCCGTATAATCAGTCTGCATTTCTGCTGTTTGCTCTGCTAACTGATTCTTGGCATCTTCCATATCTGACCAAGCCTGCATGGTTTCTTTGAATGTTTCAGAATCATTCTGTGCAGATTCAACCAGTTCGTGAAGATAACCAGCACCTTCGAGACCCATGCTCTCAATGGACGAAAGAAAATCATTGTCAATAGCTCCTGCTTCAAGAAGTTTTAGAGCCTTTTCCATATCGCTGGAATATTGGTTGTAAACATCAGCCTGGCTCTTGAATCTGTCTTTCATCTGTTCAATGGTCAAGTCAGATTTACCGCTTAATTCATCAAACAAGCCTACCTGCTCATTGATAGAGTCGAGCGCTGCTTGTTTCGCATCAGCATAAGCCTGTTCAAGCTCTGCAAGATTGCTTTCGATTTCTGCTGTGCTTGTTGCTACTGCTTCAGAATGAGTGGCATTAGCTGATACCGTATGGTCTGAATAGCTGTCTACAAGTTCCATTGCTTGTTGGTACTCAGCATCCAGTCCATTCATTGTTGCTTCTTGCTGTTTAATGGTATCGTTGTACTGTTCACTAACTTCGTTCAGATATTCAAGAGATGCGGTCATATCCGCAACATCCATTAACTGTCCGTCACCAAATATGTCGACCTTTGTGATTCCATCCCAGTTCGAAATAGCATCTTCAAGTTTCTGTATATCTTCTAAAACCTGAGCCTGTTCCTGAAGGGTTTTGTTGTAATCTTTTTGCAAGTCATACTGTTTTTTCGCAATAGCATTAAGGTCTTCCTGCGCATATTGCAAATAAAGCAATTTCTTTTGACTATCTATTGTCTGTTTAAGAATTTCATTGTTTCCACCATATAACCTGCCTTGCTCGTCAAGTGCAAGATTAAGGTCAGGAATTGCCTGATTAAGCTCATCAACAATAGCTCTCATTCTTGCCTGTTCAGCATTGCTTAAGGTCTCAGCTTCATTAAGTGCAAGAAGTTCATTTTCTAACTGTTCTATTGTTGCCTTTTCTGATTCTCTGGATGCCTTGGTTTCTTCTTCAGCAGCTCTTTCAGATTCAAGTGTGTTCATATAGTCAACATGAGCCTGTACTGCTGAATCAAGCGCACTGGTTTCCATATCAATATTTTTAACCACTAAAGCGACAGCAGTAGCAACACCGATTAAAGCACTCGCCAATAAAACATAAGGGTTTGCATCTGCTGCAATATTCATAGCAATCTGTGCTACCGTTGCACCTTCAGTAATTAACTTGTATGCTGCCATTGCTGCTGTACACAACGAAACTGCTGATGATGCCACTTTGAAAGCCACAAGACCAGTTACAATTCCTGCAATAGCAGAACCAATTAACTCAGCATTGTCGATTATATCCGCAAGACCATCAATGATTTTAGGTAAGTTCTTTTCTGCCCAGTCAATCATCTTGGTCAACATTTTATCAAGTGAAACATTGAGCCTCTCAAGAGAAACTCCCATGTCGCCACTCTGTATGCTCTGATTAAGTCTAGTGATGGCATCTGTTGCACCATCAACACCATTTTTCAATGTTTCGTCAAAAACATCATAGAATGAAATCTTTAAACCTTCCAAAGCAGACTGCATTATTGTCAATTTGCCTTGTAAATTATTCTGCATGGTATCAGCCATTGATGAAGCTGCACCGTCACAACTCTCCAGGGCTGCTTTATAATCAGCAAATCCCATAGCTCCATCCTGAGCTGATGCATTAACACCAGCCATTATTGTCTGGAATGCGGAATAATGAGATGTACCAGCTATCATTTTTGACAATGAAGCCTGCTGTTCCTGTGTAAGTGTTCCATAAGCCTGTGCACAACCTTCTAAGATAGAAGTTAAGCTCTTCATGTTGCCTTCAGAATCATAAACTTCCACACCAAATTCAGCTAGTTCAGTTGCACATCCTTTTGTGTCCGTTGCAAGTCTTGTCATGATGGCATTAAGTGCCGTTCCTGCTTCGGATCCTTTTACACCTGCGTTCGCCATAGTAGAAAGAACTGCTGTGACTTCTTCAACAGAGATTCCCATACTTCCTGCAGTGGCTGCCACATTCTTATATGCTTCGCCTAATTGCTGGGCACTTGTGTTTGAATTTGCCATTGCGTAAGCCATCATATCTGACAGCTTTCCAGCATCTTCCGCCTTAAGTCCAAACGCAGTCAGTGAATCTGTTACTATATCTGATGCCTGAGCCAAGTCCATGTTGGATGCTGCAGCTAATGATAAGACAGGCTCAATGCCACTTAACATCTGGTCAACATTCCATCCAGCAAGTGCCATATATCCAAAAGCATCTGCCGCCTGACTTGCTGAATACATCGTGCTTGCACCCATTTCTTTTGCCTTGTCTGATAAAGCCTGTAACTCGTCACCACTGGCACCCGAAAGAGCTTCTACATTTGACATTGAAGCTTCAAAAGCCATACCTGCATCAATAGCATTGAGTGCCATGTCTTTCAAGCCTGTCACGATAGTTTTAATAGAAGAAACAATCAGTTCTGAAGCTAATGATGCCTTAAGGACATCACCAAAAACTTCCATGTCCTTTCCTGCCTCTTGGGTGGACTTGTCGAGATCATCAACATTATTATCAAAATTGTCAAGATCCTTATTAACTGTCTCAAGATTAGAGTTAACTCCAGCCAGTTCAGTTCTTGTCTGATTCAAGCTGTTAGTCCAATTGTTCATCTTATTTTCAAGATTTGAAATACTTTTTTCTTCTGCGCTGTATAATCTCTGCTGTTCTTCCAACTCCTGAGTTAATTTCTGTGCTTCAGTTGAATTTTCTCCATATTCAGTTTTAGCTTTTTCGAGAGCATCTTTTAATTTTTCAATGTTCTTAGCAGTCTCTGAATGAGAGTTTTTTGCTAAATCCATCTGTTTCTGTGCGTTTTTGAGTGCATCAACATACAGTTTTTCTTGCTTGGTTAACTGTTCCTGCTGTTTTACATACACACTCTGTTTAGCCTTCAGAGCTTCCATTGATGAAGCCTGATTCTTAAACTGTGCACTGGTTAGCTTAAGTTCAGAATCAAGTGCCTTAAGTGCACTCTGTGAGTTTCTGACAGCACTTCTAAACTCTGCTTCACCATCTAATACAATTTTTGCTCCAATTTTCTTTCCAGCCATTTTATATTCCCTATAAACTTGATAAAGATACCTTTTTCTCAGGCATCCTATAAGTGCGATTTTCTTGTTTCATATTGTAGATAGGCTTATATGCTTCAAAAAAGTCTGAATACTCGCCCAATCTCATGTTCAATGCTTCTTTATAAGTAAATCCCATTTGCATTGCATTTACGATAATCCCAGAGAAATCTACTTGTCCTTCTTCGTTTTTGTCGTATGGATTGATGTCGTATTCCTCTGGGCTGTAGATTTTTTTCGATGAAAACACCTCTCAAATTCTTCATATAAAAAAAGAGCGGTTTCTATAATGTTAAAATCTACATCCTCAATAGCTTTATCTAAATCTACATCAGGAACTGTTTTACCCTGGATTTCATACTCTTTTATTCCACATCTAATAAACATAGGTAAAGAAAAAGCTATTGCCTTTATACTTGGAGTTGTATATGTGACCTTTTCCTCAATTCTTTTAACACCTATTAATTTTTCTTCAAATGACTTGAAATCCTCAAACTCTTCCTGAATTGCAATTAAACAATCTATATTGCATTTAATTGGCAGTTTTTTTCCTGCAATCTCTATTTCTTTCAATTTTTCCATGTGTTTTCCCTATTAAAAAACGGGCACCTGGTAAAACCATGTGCCCTAAAATGATTAAGTTAATCCGTCCTATGCTGTTGGAAACTGTGCTGTAATCCAAGCCTGAGCTTCAGCAATAGTATCGAAGGACTTTGTCGATTTCCACTGACCATCATCAAGAGCTGCAATTTTGCCTTCAAGGGAAGGTGTCTTGAACTCGATAGAATCGCCTTTTGTAGAATAATCATCAGCAGATTCTGTGAATTTACATTTGTACAGAACCATAGCTGTATATTTCTTTACGCCATCAATGAGTTCATCAACATAGAAACCAACACCAACATAGTTGGCAGAATCATTTGTATTGAACTTAATTTCGCCATCTTCACCAACAGTGTGTCCGAACATTGTTGTAACTGCTGTTGATGGAAGTCGGTCAACACCAAGTGTAATAGTTCCATCTTTAAAGTCCTTAACATATTCGTCAAGGATGTTGTCGGCATATAATGATGCTTCGTTGTAATTTGGTGTGATATTAAGACTTACAGCCTTACCACATAAAAATCCAGCTTCATATACTGGAGTAGTAACTGCACCTGAAGTGCTAGTTGATTTTAATTTTGCTACATAAGGATTAGCTAAACCTACATAAGCCATTATTTTTTCCTCCTTTATCGAGACCTTGTTAAATTGGTCTTAAAAATTGTCTGTCTAATCTTTTCAGTTCCCTGGATAGCATCTCCCAGGAATGACTGGATACTTGTTACAATCCAATCATTATTTTCCAAAGCATTTCTTATAATATGTTTTAGATTCATATAGTTATAATTTTTGGGTGTGATAAGCTGAATCTGAAGGTATACGGTATCGCAATTTGCTTTATTATCTGCATAGTTGTCAGGAGTTTCATCTTCATAAATGAAAATAAGATAAGAACTAGAAGTTCCTTCATACTCATCCTGTGCAACAGGAAGTGCAGTAGCAGTTCCTAATAATTCAATAATTTCTTTATTAACATTCATACATCTACCTTCTGATCAAATTTTCTTTGAATAATTTCAAGCACTTGTGATTCACTTTGATTTGTTGCAGCTGTCATAAAAGGTCTTGGAGCTTGCCTTCCTGGAATACCATACTCTTTCCATATTGCTTTCAAAGCATTTGATACAGAGTATTTTCTGCCAGTTCTCACTCCTTTACTATTTTTAGCTCTATATATTTTTACACTTGAATAACCTCTTGGACCTACATTAACAATATAAGCACCATTCTTTGATTTTTTAGGTTTACTAGCTTTGATGGAGTTGACCATCTCAGATTCACCTTCATGCAAAATCGAAGCTCTAGCAGTCTTCTTCATGTTTGCTTCCAGGATAGGAGCTGCTTCATTAAGAGCTTCTGTACATAATCCTGCAAAATCAAGCTGGAATAATTGTTCAAAAGAGATATCATTGTATATATCCATAGAAGCCATTTATTCCACCTCTTCACAAGTTAATTCTACATACCTATCATTTCCTGAAGCCTTTTTGAATTTTCGCTTAATTCTATAAGTCACATTTTCATGTCTTATAAGACTAGGCTTGATTCTTTTTCCATTCTTCGTGACAATTGCCATGTTATAATCAATTTCATTGATTACAAAAACATCTGTGGCCTTGTCTCCAGCTCTCATTGCTTCATAGAACTCTGCATAGGTTGTGGATTTAATTTTTCCAAAGACTTTTAATTCTTGTCTGTCTTCTCCTGTCTTAAATCCATCCTCGTCCACTGTTGCTTCTAATTCAGTTATCAAATATAAAACTTCATTAAGCATCTATGCTTTTCCTTAATTCATCTGCTACAAGTCTATAAGTGCTCGCAGACCTGATCCTTTCTTCATAACTAGAATCCATTTCACCCTTCACATACTTAATGATGCAGTTTCTAACTAATGAGTTTTCACAATCATTAGCTACATTTGATGGAATACCCATGCGGACAAGGTCCGCACAAGCATTCTCTATGTTCATCTTTATTTGTGAATGTAACGCTTCGGCTGATGCCGATGACAAGCACAACGCATCAGCACAATACTGCTCTATACTCGTCATTACTTGCCCTTTCTGGTGGCAGTTTTCTTGATAATAGGTTCGGCTACTTTCTCAACTGCCACTTCAATAAGATTCTTTTTCTGCATATCAGCAATTCTGTCTTTATCATCAACATTGATGATTTCGCCAGGCTGATATACTACTCCAGTAATCTTATCCTGGAATACTTCTTTAACAGTAACCTTCATTTATTAAGCCTCCGCAATCTTGTTAATCTTAACGAATGACTTAGGAGCAACAACTCCCATTCCTACATACTGACGACCTACAAGTTTTACAAGGTCCTTCTCTGCAAGTGAGAGATCATCAACCTTAATTGTCATATCATTGCCGTTAGGGAAGTTTGCCTGGAATCCATATCCAAAGTCACCAATGATAACATATGTATTTCCAACAGATGCTGCAGAAAATGCAGGAAGTTTGTCAGAGAATACAACTTTTTCCTTAAGTCCATCAAATACATCAATTGCATAACCTGCCTGAAGTGCAAGCTTAACAAATGCAGGATATGTCTGTCTGTTCATGATGATATTTACATTTCTTGCCTGTGCTGAAAGCATTGATTCAGCAACAAGAATTGTATCAACTGCAATATTCTGACCAAGTACAGGAACACCAGGAGCTGTTGCTGTTGAGTTTGCTGGAGAAGCTACAATCTTACCAACAAGGATTTCTTCTGCCTTCTCAACAATCTTCTGAGCGATTTCTTTATAAAGATAACCGATAGTATCAACAGTTGTACCTTCAAGAGCTTCATCAGAAACTGTAATCCATTTCTTAATTGATTCATTCTTGATTTCAACTGTACCGATTGTTACAACTTCTTCCTCTGGAGCTTCTGCACCTTCAGCATGAACTGTTGCACCTGTTGCAGATAATTCAAAACCAACTTTAACATTTCCCTTAAGATTTGACTTCTTAACAAGAGACATGATTGAGCATTCTTCCCATGCTGTCTTGATTTCTGTCTCAAGGAATGTTGGAACTGGAATCTGTCCACCAACTGCACCATCCGAAAGAAGTGATCTAACTTCTTCCTCTTTGCCTGACTTAATCATGTTTAAGTATGCCTTGCCATATTCAAGGCTTGATCTTACTTCTACTGCTTCCATTTTCTTTTCCTTTCTTTCTTCTACTACTGGAGCTTTAATCTCTCCATCATTGATAGCTTCAGCTATCTTCATTCTTGTTTCGTGCTCTTCGATTTCAGCTTTTCTTGCAACAAGAAGTTCAGCTTCTCTCTTAAGAGCTTCTAACTCTTCGCCCTGTTTTTCTTTGCACTCTTCAACGAGTTCTAATGAACGAGCTTCAAGTTCTTCAAGGTTCATTTCGTTAATGTCCTTCATTTTTGCCCTCCAAAATTGCTTTGATTTCTTCACGAATTGCTGCATCTCTCTGCTCCGCTTTCTCTTTCTCCAAAGATGCTCTTGCACTCTCCAGTGCCTGAGCTGAACGAGCTTCAAGAGAAGTCTGTTCGTATGCTGGGAATGCTACTGCTGACACTTCAAAAACTCGGCCAATGCTTCGAATATGTCGTGTTGGATAATCTGATTCGAGATTTTCCCACTCTTCCCCATCTACAGTAAACATGAAAGACATTCCTGACATGTCTCCACGCTTAACACTCGAATATAATGCTCTTGCTTCTGAGTTATTCTCAGTATCAAGATTCACTCTGATAACCATTCCATTTTCGTCAATTTCCATCTGCATGGTAGAATTTGCATTGTTTCTTCTTGACCTTGCAAGAGGAATCATTGATGTATCATGTCCGACAAGGAATCGAACATCCTTAAGGTCTGTATTATCAAGCGCACCTCTGTCAATGACTTCCTGGTACCAGTGCATATCTGTTGCTTCACCAAAAACAATAGGTCTACCTGTGATGAAATCACCATACTCATCATTGTTCTCGGCTCGCACCTCAAATTCGAAAATCTTTTCACATTTTTCTTTATTCATCATCTTTTCCTTCCTTTGCTACAGTTGCTGACGATGCATCCAGTCTCATGATCATTTCGTCACCGCCTTCAACAGGTGGAAGATTCATGAGATTTCGCCATTCGTTAATAGACATACCTGCATAAAGAACTACCTTTTGGAAGAGTTCCAGCTTCTGTGACATTGTTATGAACTGACCTGCATCAGCTTCATAAACAATAAACTCTTCGCCCTTTGGATAAACCTTTGAAGATAATTCCCTGGATAATGCCAATAAAAAAGGCTCAATTCTGAGCCTATAAAAGTTTTCCAATTCTTCTGTTTTTATATTTGCCATGATGATGGAATCATTAACTCCGAAATATCGATATATGTTTTCTCGGATTTCCTTCATCTGCTCATATGTTGCAGTTGTTGGTTCCATCTTAATCGGAGTAAATTCCTGAGTTGAATCAAGTGCTGCAATTCCTCCAGTATTTTCAAGATTCAAATAATCATTAACAAATCGATCCTTATCTTCTTTGACCTTTTTCGGATCCAGCATTGATTTTGTATTCTTCAAGATTCCTCTAAGATTTGCAGTTGCTTTGATGCTGTTTGCAAGTCCTTCATTAGTAGTCTTTTGAAGTTCCAGAACACTAAGGATTGCATTGTTATCATCACCAGCAATATCAGACTTGTTATAATCTTTCCTGACTACAGCTAAATCAGACCATGGAAGAGTTAATGTCTTACCATTAGCGAATGAAAACTTCAGGAATAATCCATTCTGGTATTCATATGCTTCAAAATACTGATATGGTACAGGATAAAATCCTATTACTTTCAATCTGCTATCTCTCTGGATGTAAATGAAGCAACTATTGTTCAATTCAAGGAATGTTCTGACCTTATAAAGAAAGTCCTTACCGTTCATATACAGATTCGGTCTTTCATTCAAAATCTTTTCCATTCGTTCATCGGAACATTTTGCATTCGATTTTGCTGAAAAATCTGCAAGAGGTCTTATACATGACCTTACAATCTCACTCTTGTAAGCATCAGGACCAAACACAGAAAAAACACTGTTGTAAGTTCCAAGTTCTTGCCATCTCGATATAGTTGTTTTCCGTAATGGTTTGAAAATATTTAAAAATCCCATCTCTTTTCCTATCTCACATAAGGCATAAATTCTTCATAGTGCTTAACATAGCCTACCCAGGCATTCAGAAGTGATACGGTACCATCAATTCTTCTATGCTGTTGGATTTTAACTGGCTGTACTGTTGCTACACCATCTTGATTCGTTGCTTTTGCTGCTGTATTCGATAAACACCATCTGAGGACAGGATTATTTTGATAAATAACATTATGTTCCTCAAATGTTGCCTTCATTTCCTTAAATGGTTGAGACCAAGTGAAAGGTCCCTGAGCAGTTTTTTCCATGTCAAATCCGTAGCCTTCCATCTCTGGTACCCAGTAGCCTGAGAGAGCTCGGTCATAACATATCCATAATGGTCTTATGTCATGTTTTTCAACCATTTCCACAAACCATTTAGTAACTAGAGAATAATCAACTGCTGCTCCTTCATTGATTTCCACCCAGCCTTGCTCGGCCCATAGCTCATATGGAGCTTCTTGGACTGACATACTTTTTATTTTGTCTATCTTAGCCTGCGGAATAAAATATTTTTGTAAAACATAAACATTTTCATCATCAGGCTTTCTAATTAGCAGTGATGCACAAGTTAAGTCACCAACAGCTGATAAATCGCATCCTCCAACCGCATAACTGTGTTCAAGGTACTCCATCTCTACACTTTTTTCGCATATAATTGCATCCATAGTCATATATGCAGACAATTCTGACTGTTTCATGCAGAAATCTTTCACTAACAGAGTAGGTAGATAGCTTGCATCCTGCTTTGCTCTCTCAACATCATCAGCAAGTTGAACATATGATTTGATTGTTCCTAGTCCTGGATTAGCTTTGAGCCAGCACTTCGGATCCTGCCATTCTTCCTGGCTGTCCAATTTGTAAATGATTGGCAGAAATCTATCATCTTTTTTTGTTCCTTTGGCTATATCTGTTGCATAATCATGAAGAGCATCGTACAGACCTTCACGAAGAAAACCTGATGTAGTGATACATCCCATTAATGGCTGCTTCCTGGCTTTCATACCTTGTCGAAGAACATCGTACATATTTCGGTCTCTTTGGCCATGCACTTCATCAAGAGCTGCAAAATGAATGTTAAGACCATCCAGTGATTTCGATTCACTTGGAAGAGGTTTCATCACAGACCTGGTCAGTTTAAAAGATAAGCCTTCACGAGTTGACTTAATCAGAGCTCTCAGGTCCTCATTCTGTTCGATGATATTTTTTGCGACATTGTATATGATTTTTGCCTGGTCAAGTTTCGTTGCAGCTGAATAAATTTCAGCTCCTCTCTCAGAATCAGCAACAAGCATATATACCGCTATACATCCTGAAAGAAAACTCTTCCCATGTTTTCTCGCTACCTCGAAAAAATATTCTCGGAATCTTCTTCGATTAGTTCCTTTTTCAAGCCATCCAAACAATGACTGAATAAAAGCTTTTTGGAACAGTTCCAACCTGCAGTACTCTCCAGCAAGTTCTCCTTGATAGTGCTTACAATAGGTCTCAATGAAATTGATGACATACTCACCCATCTCTTCCGAGAAATAAAAAGGAAATGAATCATCAGTTGAATCCATTTCCTCTACAAGTCTTTTATATACATTTTTAATTTCTTCACAAGCTGGTATCTCATTGGACTTCAGCTTTTTATAATATTCTTTAACGAAGTTCAATCGGCTTACCATTAGCCACAAGCTTAACCAGATTTTCTCCTGCCTTAGATACTGCATCGGCCTTCTGATCAGGAAGCATTTTATCCAGTTTTTCAATAATCTGAATCATCAACTTCGCTTTAGCATCGTAAACCTTCGACCAAGGATTTTCTCTCTCTATAGAGTAGTTGCCTTGCGACATCTCAGTCACACAACCTTCTTCGTCAATGTGATCCTTGCATTCATCCATCATCACTAGAACATCAGCAAGTTTGTCTATCAGTTCTTGGGCCTTCTTCTGATTATTTGTGGTTATCCCTTTATAAATTCTTTTGTATTTTTTAACATACTCTTTTTTATCCACTGTTCGCTCCTCTTCGAATTTAGGTGGGGGGTTATGCAAGGTCTCCGTCCAGGTAGAC
>JAGHSX010000161.1 GCA_018065645.1 Candidatus Scybalousia scybalohippi | reverse complement strand
TTTATCACCTCTATATAAAGAGTATCACTTGAAGATTATAAAATCAATATTGACAGATAAATTTCAAAGTGCTACTCTTTAAGTATAAAAAAAGAGAACTGAAATAAACTCTTCAAAATCCATTTTCAGTTCTCAAAGGAGTTATTATGCAAAATATTGCACAAAACAAACCTGCTAGTATTATGGCAGAAACTGTTGAAAATTCAAGCGTTTCAGTTTTTGAGAACGAAGAATTTGGAACTGTAAGAACTATCGAAAAAGACGGAAAAATCTATTTCTGTGGTTCAGATGTGGCTAAGGCTTTGGGATATAAACGCCCTAACGATGCTGTAAATCAACATTGTAAAGGTGATACTGTGTTTTACAGTATCATCGACACTCTTGGCAGAACACAAGAAGCAAGATTTATCACAGAAGGCGATGTTTATCGCCTTATTGCACACTCAAAACTTCCTTCTGCACAGAAATTTGAATCGTGGGTGTTCGATGAAGTTCTTCCAACAATTAGAGAAACTGGTTTTTATAGCACAAAAAAATTGATGTCTAACGAAGAACTCTATCAGTTGTTAGTACAATCTACAGCAAATTTGAATAATGCAATGGCAGGGCTTTATTCTCAACAAAAATTTCAAAATGATAAAATAGATAATGTTGATTCAAGACTTGCAAAAATCGAACAACGTGTAGAACAAAGACAAGCACTTCTTCCACCACCAGAAATGGACATCAAAGCAAGAATCAACAAACTTGTTAGAGATTACGCAAAGTTGCACAATCTTGAGTTCAAAGATGTTTGGCACATGCTGTACGGGGATTTTGCATACAGAACTCATACGAATCCACGATTGTGTGCAAAGAATCGTGGACTAAAAACCATTGAATTTTTGGAACAAGAAAAACAACTTGATTTGTTAGAAACAATTGCTGCTGAAATTTTGTCTGCATAGATTCTCTTACTAAAAAAAATGAGATTAGGCTAAAATTTTCTAATCTCATTTTTTTTGTGAAAAACTATTCTTCTTCAATTTTTTCTTCTGGTTTGTTTGCATTTGTTTCAGTTTGCTTTTTAGTTGGTAACGAACTTATTTTTTTCAATAAAGAGGAATCTTTTTGTAACATAGCATAGGCTTCTGCTTCATCAAACATATCAATACCTGCTGCTTCCATATTAAGAAGAGCGATGTATTCTTTGAATGTAGCAGAATTTGGAGTGTATTCACCGTTTTTAAGATTCCAGAAAATATAAGGAAGAGGCATTTTTCCTGCTTCAGCAAGATTTGCAAGAGCATTAAGTGCATTAGGGTCAAATGATAATGTATCATAATCAGTACAAAGTTCTACAGTAAAGTTTCCTTCAAGTTGTAACCATTTTGCTATAGTTTTTACGGCTTTAGAAATTCCTTCACTTACATTTTTAGCAAATCCTGCTAAACGAGCATTCTCCCCTGCTCTATGAATTTTTGCAGCATCGGCAGATTCTGATGTTCCTTTTTCTGTAGAAACTAAACGAGAACCTAAGATAGCCATATCAGACATTGCTTGTTCGATTGCTTTTTCACAATGCGACAAACCTTCTCCTGCATAATTCAGAACACCAACTTTTGCATCGGCTTCTTTTATCATAATAAAATTGTCTGGACCTAAACTTATTGCTTCTTCTTCTTTTGTTTCTGGGTCAACATATTTGTCGTGTCCTGTAATAAATCCAGTTGGGATAGTTGTCATGTGAACACCGTTTTCATAATCAGCAGTTTTTTGGTAATGTCCAATATTACATTTTGCTAAATCCAAAAACATTGGTGTATCAGGTAATTTTCCTGGCGTTGTAAAGAAAGGAATTGTATTAACAGTTTTTCCATTAATTTTGACTATAATATCTTCAACAGGGACCCATTTTTCTTTTGTTTTTTCAGGATTTTTATTGTCTTGATAATAAAGAATTTGATGATAAACATTTTCTTTTAAGTACAAAACTCTATAAACAGTTTCTATATTATGAACAAAAATATCATCATCATTTTGAATATCCCATTTTTCTTTTAATACAACTAATGTTAATTGTTCAAGTCCATTTACTACTCCGTATTTCCAGTTAACAATGCTTTCGGCTGGATAATACCTAACATAAGGGCGAATATCTTGTTCTTCCATTTCAAGACCGTTCAAACCTTCCGCACCAGAAGGATAGTCAACAAGATAACCACCCCAACCTGTTATCATTGTATCGTATACAGAATCGGAAAGAAATTGATAAAGACTTGTTCCTCTTTTATCAATGTTTTCCAAAATGTTAAGCATAATCTGATTGTCAGGTCTTTCTACAATAGGATCTCTACGAAACATAAGACCGTGCAAACCATCTGCCGTTCTTTTCGTGTAATTTACAAATCTTGCTCTGGTTTTGTACGCGTTGTATTGCTCTAAAGACGTACCTAATGCTTTTGGTAAATAAACTGTACCTTTTGCCTTTATGGCATCTTCTCCTGCAATACAGTCTCTCATAGTTTCCCATTGAGATAATCTTTCCAAATATAATGGATGAACTATATCAACACTCATAAAATTTCCCTCTCTTTCTTTAAATTCCGTAAACTTTAGGTCGTGTAATTGCTCTTTGTGTAAAATAAGGAAGTCTGTAACAGATTAAGTAGGCAGCAGCATCGGATATATGGTCTAATCCAGAAGATTTATCCATATCGCCATTTTCTCGATAAGCATATCCCTCCCAACTTTGTTTGAGATGAAGACAAGTAGAACCGTCTATAAAAACGTGTCTATGCCCTGTTGCATCGCATAATGCTGTATTTACTGTATTTACTTTGTCTTTTGTCGCATAAGGTCTTGGTGGAGCACAGACGATAAATCCATTTTTAGCAAGAATAGAAAAGTCTGTTTGTCCAACAGGAGCGTTTGTCTGTCCTCTATGTCCAGTAGGGTCTGGATAAACATAATAACCTTTTGCTCTTGGGTATCTGCTTTTTATAATGTCACAAACTGATTGAGTGTTAGAAACGTGCGTTTCATAAATTTCGTCAAAAATATAAAGACTTCCTCTTTCCATAACAGCGATAACTGCTGTCATAGGATTTATATTGAAATCCATTCCTATATGAATATCAGTTTCTCCCCAATAATCATCTTTTTCACAATTATTCAATGTTCTGTCATAATTCTCATAAACACGGTCAGCAACTGATTCAAACGAAGCCATATATTCTTGAGCAAACATTTTTGGTGACATTCTTCGTTTTTGTTTATCAATTTCTTCTTGAGTAACATTCCCACCATCAATAGTTGTAAATTCAAAACAATCCCATTGAATCGGGTCTGATTTACCATCGCAATAAACATCATAAAACCAGTTATATCCACGAGGCGTTGAAATATATAACGCTTCTCCATCGTGATATTTATCAGCAAGAAGTGGTTGAACTAAGTCATAGAAATACTTGCCATTCTTAATTAAGGCACATTCGTCTACAACCATTAAATCGGCTGTTTTTCCTGCAAGTCGGTCTGGATTATCTGCTGAAAGACAAGTTATAACTGAGCCATTTTTGAAAGTAAGTTCAAGATACTGTTCATTCTTTTTTTCGATGTATTCATCTGGAATATATTTTTTCAACCAAGATTTCCACATCAAATCTCTCGCCATATCAAGAGTTGGTGCAATGTAGTAAATAATTTTCCCATTTCCTTCCATTGCTTTCTTGAACATAACAGCTCCAGAAACCCAAGTTTTGCCAAAACGTCTTCCTGCGTTTACAAGACGAAATCTTTTGGTAGAGGAAACAATTTTTGCTTGTGGAGCAGACAATCTGTATACAGTTGAACTCATACCAAAGTCTCCTCGCCAGTATCATTGTCTTTGAATAACGCTCCTGCTATTTGAGAAGATTCTTCTAATGGCAATTCTTTTGTAACTGATTCATTGATTTGCTCAAGAGAACTCTCTTTTAATGCAAAAATAACTTTTGGCATTTCTTTAGTTTCTTCTTGTTTTTCAACTGCTGCTTTTCCGTAAATTCTCTCGTAGATAAGTTTTTGAGCAGAAATAACATCTGTGTTGCTTTCCGCATAAAGGGCAATATTTAAAAGTCTGTCGGCTAAAGCCTGTGCTATTGTAATTTGTGCTCCTTCTTCATCACGAATAAATTCTCTCGTTTTTGAAATAAGAGCTTCTTTGAGAAATTTGTTATTTACTTTTACAGGTTTTTCCTTTGCCAATGATGGCGGAGCTAATACTGACATAATGAAAAAGTTTTTCACTTGTACAGTTCGTTATTAATCTAAAAGCAACTCTTTTTTAGTTGCTTTCTTGTCGTTTCTTAATCTTCTCTAAAAACGCATTTATCGGCTCACTATTGAACTTTGTTCGTGTTCTGATACATTTCCCTAAAATTAAAAATAAGGCTTTCTAAATCAATCCTCGTGGCTATTTTGATTTAACGTTAAATCGAAGTTAAAATAAAATAATTTTAACGTTAAAATAGTGTTATGACGATATTTTTTATATAAAACTAGGCGAGAAAACCGCTTCCTTTAGGTGGCGGATGAATCGCCTCAACTTTTTTTGAAAAAAAAGTTGTCAAACACAATGTATTATCATAAAATTTTCAATAGGAGGTTAGAATAATGACAAAAAACATCGCATTAAAAGTTCGATTATATCCGACCTCTGAACAAATAATTTTAATCAATAAAACTCTTGGTTGTTGTCGTCAGATTTACAACACGATGTTGGCTTCAAGATTGAAATTCTACGATGAGAATATCAAAGATAAAGAACTTTCTAAATCTGAAAAAAGTGAATTATATAAATCTTATAAATCACCAACAGAGAAAGAACTGAAAACAAAATTTGGATATCTCAAAGAAGTAAGTTCTGTAGCATTGCAACAATCAAGACGAGACCAAGAAACAGCATTTGCAAAATTCTTCAAAGGATTATCAAAGTTTCCAAAGTCCCATTCAAAGAAACAGAAAAACTCATATCGTGAAATAAATGTAAATGATAATTGTAGATTTGACTGGAATCACAGAAGAATTAAATTGCCTAAAATTGGTGAAATTAAGTTTAAGAATCGAAGTTTGCCTAAATGGTTGAACTTAAAAGAATATAAACTTTGTAACATCACAGTTTCAAAGAATCCTTGTAATCAATATTACGCTTCAATTTTGTTTGAAGTAGAAAAAGTAGAAGTTAGAAAACATTTTGATAACGAAAACCAAGTTATTGGATTGGATTTTTCACCTGCTGAAATGTATGTTGATTCACTTGGTTCAAACGGAATTGCGAATGGTTACAAACCACAAAAGCAAAATCATCTTAAACAGTTGAAGAAACTTGAAAGACGATATGCAAGCACAAAGAAAGATTCAAGAAATCGAGAAAAAGCAAGAATCAAATTAGCAAGACTTGAAAAACATATTGCAGATTCTCGAAAAGATTGGATTGAAAAAGAAACTTTGAGATTGTTGAGAAATTATCAAGCAATTGGTGTGGAAGATTTGACAATCAAAGGTTTAATGAGAGCGTGTAAAAATGCAAGGAATTATGTTGATACAAGTTGGAGCGGATTTGTTCAAAGAATGATTGATAAATCAGAACGATTCAATTCACAAGTTGTAAAAGCAGACAGATTTTTTGCAAGTTCAAAACTTTGTTCAGTTTGTGGTTGGAAGTTCAAGAATCTTACATTGAACATCAGGAAATGGACTTGTTCTGAATGTGGCACAAACCATATTCGAGATGTCAATGCAGCGATTAACTTGAAGAATAATGCTAAAAATGTACTGTTGGAAGAACAGGATATTAAGTCTGTGGAGTTCGTGGAAAGCGAGGCTGATTGTCAGTTAGTTCTTGCTGGAGCGTTCGATGAAACAGAAAGAGATGCTTCGTGAGAACTCTCAGAATCCCTCGCCTTTAGGCGAGGGTACTTCAA
>JAGHSX010000012.1 GCA_018065645.1 Candidatus Scybalousia scybalohippi | reverse complement strand
ATATATGATTATCTTCTACATCCTCATATACATGGTATGGACTTCCAAGTCCTACAATTCTATCCTTAGGATATCTATATGCAATAGATTCTAGATTTTCAGGGATAACAAGACCTCTACTAAGATTTCCACTAAGAAGAAAACTCTTACCCAACTCTTTGCAATATCCTATTCCATAAGCAAAAGTTTTTGATTTTTGGTGATATCTTATTGAGGCAATTTCTTCTGGAATAACATCTCCAGTATTATCAATACCAGTAAACCTATCTTCATACCCAAAACCTACGAAAATCTTAAAATTCGCCCAATAACATGAAAACAATACATCTTTTCGCCAATTGAATATATTATAAAATTCCTTGGCTTTCATTATATTACTTGCTTTAAATCTTATTTGCTCAACATCATTCCTAAAGAAATTATAAAACACTTCGCTGTTTGAAGATATACTAACGTGAAACTTTCTATCTTTCTTTATGTCTTCTTGTGCAAATGCTGAGATGCTTAGCAAAAGAGTCAATATTAGTAATACTTTTTTCATATTATTATATTTTAATTGCTAATAATTCGCAAATATACAATTTTTTTTTAAACAAGAAAATTAGAGCATTTAGGATTTAAATACAGAAGGAGAAAAAAAGTTTTTGATTACAGAAAGCAGAAAAAAAACTCGCACTATTTTCACAATGCGAGTTTTCAGTTAAAACTATTTCTTAAACTTATTTCTTGATAAGTTTTTCTGTTCTTGTAGAGTTAGCTGTGATTACTCTAACGTAGTAAACTCCGCTTGATAGATTTTCTGTAGAGATATTGATTGCAGTTTGTCCTTGTGCAAGTTTGTTGCTTTGGATTGTTCTGCCCTGAATATCTGTTACAACTACCATTGCTTCTTCGTTCAATCCTTCAACGTTCAATGTTGCATTGTTTGTTGTTGGGTTTGGATAAAGAGCAAGAGTCATAGTGTTGTCTGCGTTCTCTATACCCACACCATCACATAAAACTAAGGTTGCAGTATATGGACACCCATTTTCTGCTACGAGATTTATAATATATTCTCCTGCTTGTGTGTAAGTTGTTCCATACCATTCACAAGGTTCATTTTCATTAAGCGTAAGAGTATCAGATATATTTTGTGTTTCCAATACATCAAGAATTAGAGTTATTGTACTATCGCAACCTTCATAAGTTTCATAATATAGATCATATATTCCGCTCTCATTATATTCTATTTGGTCAAATTGATAAATTTCTCCTTCACAAATAGTAGCTTCTATAGTATCTTGAATGTCATAACATGGATAACCTTCAACAAATATATTATCCAAAATTAAAGACGTTACATCACTTGGAGGATATGTCTCTGTATAGACACCTGAGACCCATAGAAAGACTAATTTAACCAAATTATCTTGTGTAGGTTTTGGTAAGTCAAAAGAGAAATGCTCCATAGAAGCAGTTTGACAGAAATAATACACTTGATTAGTATATACATAATCAGGACTAATACTCAATTCTCCATATTGAGAAAAATCCAAAGCATACTCTGAAGTATTACTTTTTGCATAATCTGGCAAAGTAGAAGTACCAGAAGAATAATTCTCTGTAACTGGAGCAAGAAAGACTTTCATATAAGCTCTATGTGGTTCTCCGCCTACCTTTGCATCAAACTCAATGTGAACATACTTGGAATCTTCTAGATTGAAGACTTTTTCTGCAGTAACAATATATTCTAAATCACTAGCATTAGATCTAGCATTTATGCCATCTGTAGTAACAAACAAAACATCTTGATTTGCATTATAGCCTCCACAATAACCTATAGTCCAATAAACATCTCTGGTATTGTTCAACTTCCATACTCTATCACTGCCCACAGAAAAATCAGTAAAATAAGGTAATGTAGTTTCATAAATATCTGTAGTGAAGGTATTATTTAAATTAGATGTTGAAATCTGTGTACCATCTTCACAAACACTAACCACATACCACTCATATGTAGTTCCCTCTAACAGATTGTCCAAAGTAAACACTCCTGTAGCAGACAATGTGACTATGGTATCACTATAAGTTTCTTCACCAAGAACTCTATAGTAAACAATATTATTGGAAGATAATGTAAGCCAGGACAAATCTACTGTTGTTGGTGTAATATTGTCTACTTGGAGCATAGAAGGTTCTATACAATTAGGAATTGTATCAAGGACTATATTATCCACATGGAATATATTGTTAAAAAATCTTATACTAACATATACAGATTGACCCAAATCAGGCACATTATTAAATGGTATTACAAATCTTTTATACGAATTTCTTTCCAAATAATCTGAAGATATAACCTGTATAGGTAGGAATGTATTTGTATCCAAAGGGTCTGTCATATAACCTACTTGAACAGATGATATATTTTCATTAAACTTTTTAACATCAAATGCCAAAAACAGATTACTTATCTCTACATCTACTAAAGGCAAAGATATAGTAGTTCCATTATTATAACTTGTCCAATACTGATCCATAACAGAAGCAGATCCTGTTGTTATCCAACAGTCTGGAAAAACATCTTCCTCAAAATCTTCCTCAATAGGCAAAACACTTACAGGTAAAGTATCACAAAGAGTAGTAAAAGTTTTAATAACATTATACGCATTTTCTGTTCCATCAGAACAAATAGATGAAACGTACCAATTGTAAGTAGTATTTGGTTCTAATTCTGCCAACAGATATTCCCCATTTGTCAATGTGATATTTTCTTTTGTAGAGTATTGTGATTGACTATCTGTTTTGTAATATAATTTGTAAATACCTTCTTGATTCTCTTGCCAAGAAAGAAGTACTGAAGAAGAAGTAACCCTACCTGAGCTTAAATTAACAGGTGCAGCGCAAGTGGATGCCAAATCCAAAACAACATCATCTATATAAATACCTATCACATCGTGTTTTCTAAAAGACACAACAGCATTGTCTGGAATAGTCACTCCCTGAAATGATACTACATGTGGAAGAAAAACATTTTGCTGGAAACCAACATCTATAGATTCTACAGATACAAATGTACTAGTATCAGAAGGATCTGTCATATACCCTACATAAAGTATCGAAGCATAGTTTACATTGCTTGGCTTTGCATAAAATGATATAGCTAAATCTGAAATATTTCTCTCAAACTTTGGAAGTGAAACTGTATTTTCATAAATATATAAATTTGTAACTCCTGAAACCGTGTTATTTGTATGAGTTAAACCTACGGATTGATAACCATTGCCTTTAGACCAACATTGTGGTAAAATTTTCTCAGAATACAATGTAGTATTGGCAATATATGATTCAAAATCTTCTCGATATGGGAATACATTATCTTGAAAAACATCTGCACAAGCCGTTTCAAAATACCCTACTGTAGTATTGGAAACGGTATTCAAACAATCACCTACTATCTTGTATTCATATCTTGTACTAGGTTCCAGATTAGTTAGTGTTATAGTTTCTTGTGTAAACATTTCTATATTCCACATAATATCTCCCCTCTTCCTATAATGCAAAGTATATATATTGGAATTTCCTGTAATATTCATAACAACACTTGATGTTGTTATATTATTATCCACTTCTATCATTGGAGTAGTACAAGTATTAGTTCCAACCAAAATATTAGATATAATCACTCCTGGCTGAAGGCCTACAGCTTCATCATTTTTCCAATAAAATACTAGTTTTCCAAGACCATTTGGAGCAAAATTTGTTACATCTGTTGTTGCATGCAAAGAATATCCTTGTGTCAAAGAGATAGTACTAGGACCACTAGCTGTAATTACATTAAGATTTAAAGTATAAGGATAAAGATTTATTGCTGAACTTGTAACATCTAATTCTACTGGCACAAAATAGACTCTCATTCCATCATAGTAGTTCTCTCCTCCAGCAATAAAATCAAATTCTATGTGAATATTCGGTTCTGAACCAAGATTAAATATTTTTTCTGCATAGATATTGCTGGCATGACTCGTATCATATGATGGAGTCTCGCCATTTGAACTAACAAATAAAGCATTATCATACACACTATTTTCTATGGAATCTATCACCCAAGAGTTGTTGTCATCATTGATTAGTTTCCATGCTCTATCCTCGTTACTTGCAAAAGATGTTTGATAAGGTAAATTTGTTGGGGTCATAAATGTTTCAAATTGAGAATAACGCCAGTCATCATCGCAAATATTTTTAACCCTTACATCATAAAGTGTTTCTGGAAACAAGTTATTTATAGTATAAAATGAATCTGTTAAAATCACACTATTTGCAACAGACCACGATTCATCTATGTCTGATTTGTACTCTAATACATAACTTGTAGCTGAAGGAACATCATTCCACTCTATTTTTGCAGAAGTATCCGTCAAAACATTTACATTCATCTCTTCAATAGATTCACAATAGTCATCATTGGAAAGAACTTTAAGTTTAACGATAGGAATAGCATTAGTAGTAGATTCAAACTGTGGAGCAGTAAAAGAAATAATATTATCATCATTCTTGTATAGTCCTCTCTGTTCAGAAACACTAGTAGATGCATAGTTTATACTAGTGTTATAAAGTCCTGTATTATCCAAAAAGCCTATGACTAAATTTCCAACTCCTGTATAATCAAAAGGTGTATCTAATTCTATATGTATCCATTGTTCATTATACTCATAAGATATTGTTCCACTATAGACCTGAGAGAATATTGAAGGGGCAACAAAATCTAACTCGGACGAAAAAGAAGATTTACTTGTTTCTGCCAAGAATATTGTCACATTTCTGTTAAATGAATAATTTATAGGGTCAATCTTATAGGAAATTCTTGTTATAGTTCCCGATATATTAATGTCTGTATTAAGATAAATAGTTTGGCTTATACTATATTTATAGTATGGATTAGTAGGAATTTTCTGTTGAGATAGAGTCTCCTCTAGAACAGGTACTGTGTAAATATTCTGAGCACATAACTCTATTACAAGAACTAATAATGACAACAATGTAATACAATA
>JAGHSX010000158.1 GCA_018065645.1 Candidatus Scybalousia scybalohippi | reverse complement strand
GCTGACGTATCTCTTAGTAATATCGATGCAGATGGTGAAGAGAAGATTAAGGAAGTCGCTGAAACCGAAGCGATTAAGACTGACTTAACTTCTGTTAAGGCAGATTTACGTGTGTTGGGCGAAGACGAAAAATCTTTATACGAGGATATTGTCGGAAAAAATCTTGTTAATGTTAATACTATGGTGGTTGGTGCGATTGATAGTGACGGTACTATCTTAACCAACGGTGCTTGGAATGGTTATAGAACAAGTGAATTCATCAAAGTGAAAGCAAATGCGACATATACATTCAGCAGATGGGTTAATGGTTATTTGCATACGGCTTCAAGAATGCTATATCTTTTGTTTGATGAGAATAAGACACCGATTATTTCAAGTCACCACAATCAAGATAATATTCAGTTTTTTACGGTTACTCCAACGATAGATGGGTTTATAAGAATTTCCGACAGACAGTCTGCAAGCCAAAAACCTATGTTCGAGATAGGTTCGACTTATACCGATTATGTTGATTATGAGTTAAAAAGATATTCGACTTTATATGTAAACGAAGAAAAACTACCATTAAGCGATAGTCTTTATGGGAAAAAGTGGGTAGTTTTCGGAGATAGTTTCACTAACGGTGCAACACCTACAATCATTACCGAAGGAAAATATAAAGGCAGACCATATACATATCCATATTTGATTGGAAATAGGCTTAATATGGATATCATAAGGTTCTTTGAAGGTGGTAGGACACTCGCATATCCAGCAAATCCTGGTTCGTTCATTAATAGTGCTACTTGTCCTAATCAACCTTATTTTTACCAAAATATTCCCGAAGATGCAGACTATATTACTTTCTATTTGGGCATAAATGATGAAAGCCATTATCTCAATAATAGTCAGTATGGTGAAGATACAGAGGGATATATAGGTATAGGCTCGATAAATGACGAAACAACAGCCACATATTATGGTGCTTGGAATGTCATTCTGTATTGGTTGCGTGAAAATCGACCTTTTGCCCATATCGGTATGATTATTACGAATGGAATTTCAGTGCCTGAATTTAGAGAAGCACAGCAGAATATTGCGAAAAAGCACGGAATACCTTTTATTGATTTGAATGGCGATGATAGAACACCTTGTATGATTAGAAGTATCAATCCCGATATTCAATCTTTCGTCAGAAATCAAATATCAATTAAACAGCGAGTAAGTTCAAGTAATACTCACCCAAACGATAACGCACATTTATACGAAAGCCAATTTATTGAAAACTTTTTGAGAAGTTTGTAAATAAAGAACATTTCAATCACCTCTACTTATATATTTGAGAATTTCTCTCATATTATTAAGTAGAATTGACCGATATGTTCTCGAAGAAATTGGTGACTAACTAACGATAAGCATAATTTAACTAAGTTGTTCGTCAAGTAACCATCAAGTTAGCAAACATAATGAAATAAGATGTTTCTAGCGATTTGATAACATTTACGATTGATGTTATCAAGTAAAATCGAGTTAAATCTATCGTGATGAGATGCGTCTTAAGCGATAGTGTGGGCTGAATATTCTAAATGAATATGTGATGAGTCGCTAAGTCCATTTATACAAGGGATAGGGTAAGACACCCTATCCCTTTTTAATTTAAAAAAAGGAGAAATACCATGAAGGATAAGATTAAAGAGATTAATCCTCAGAATATGCAGATTCCAAAGTTCAAAGGTAGAACTACCATAGTACTTAGGAATGCCGATACTGGCGAGGTTGAGAAGGAAGTTGTAGAGGAGAATATGGTGACTAATGCAGTAGCTCGTATGTTTGCCTCTAACTGGTGTGGCCAGCTCGACTATTCTAAGTTAATGCCTATTGCCACGAAGGTCCTCGGAGGTGTACTTTGTTTCTCTAACGCAATCACAGAAGACCCTGATAATATCTATCCTCCGATGACATCAGAGAATAGTCTTACAGCTCACGCAGGGCAGGCTACTTATGTGTCAGCTGGTGAAGATCCAAAGCGAGGAAATCCTAACAATATCGTTTCTAGTATTACTTCCCGAGGCTATTCCAATACCTGGGACTTCGCAGCGACTCAGGGGAATGGATTGATATCATCAGTCTGCTTGACTCACGCTAACTTCGGCGATTACTTCTGTTATGGAAAGAATCAGTTCAGCCCAGTCGAGACAGTGCTGCTTAGTCGCCTTGAGAATAACTTCCTTGACCAGGAAGGCCATATGAATACTCGATATGTAATGGATAAGACAAGAAATCTTGCTTATGGCTTCTACCTGAATAATACTAAGCTATTTCTCAGAAAACACAAACATTTCGGCTTGATCAAGCAGGATGTAGTTTCTGCATTCCCAGTATCAGCAGATCATACTGATGTAGAAATCACATTAGGCCACGGTCACAGTACTTGGTCAGTATATCTCTTTGATGAGATAGCAAATACTTTGACATTCATCATTCCAAGATCTAATGGTTCAAACACATTGAACCGAGATATCATTAATCTCAGCAACAATAGTGTAACCTCCGATGAAATAGTGGTATCTGGAGCAAGCTTCTTATCTGTTGACTATACTTCGAGATATACAAACAATTCTTTAACTAAGAGTGGCAGACTATATCTTCCATCAACAAGAAATACCTTCTATGGTATTAAGTATTCACAGCCTACAGATACTATCGAGACTGTTAATCAGAGTGGATATTCAATTAATCTTCAGCCAGGTTTCTTCGCAGTTAATGGAGACTATATCGCTTGTGGGAATTCAATCATCGAAGGCAATAAAAACTATGAGGCAAAAGATGTACCGTTAGGTGATTGGGCTGAATTCCTGAAGCCAGTTAAGGTTGATGATTCACCTATAAAGGCTTCCATTCCATACCAGAGATATGCCAATCCTAAGTCAACTGGTCCAGTACTTAATAAGATGTATCTGGGCACTATCAACAATCTTGAGACTCCAGTTACCAAGACATCTGCTCAGACAATGACCATTACTTACGAGCTGATAATGGAGGAATAAAGAAGAAATGGGAAATGTCGAAGCCTTAACTATCGTATTAGGATTCCTTGGCAGTGGAGCAGTATTAGGATTCATCCAGTACTTAATCACCAGGAAGGACTCGAAAAACGATAAAACAGAAGAAATCATAAGCAAGATAGATATCCTTGGCAATAAGATTGACGAAAATCAGGCTAAGCTCTGCCGAACTCATATCTTAAGATTCACATCTGAACTTCAGAGGGGTATTCATCATCCCTCTGAATATTTCAGGCAGCAGATAGAAGACTGTGATATCTACGAAGCATATTGCAAAGAACATCCTGAATTTAAAAATGGATATACCGAGATATCTTCTCAGTATATTCGTGATACCTATAAAAAACTATTGGAGGAAAAGAAACTATGACAAATTCTACATATGACATCCTAAAAGAAATTGCGCTTATTTGGCTTCCTGCAATCGCTACATTGTATTTTGCCCTCGCCCAGATTTGGGGACTTCCATATGGCGAGGAAATCGTCGGAACAATTGCAGCTATTGATACATTCCTTGGCGCAGTCCTTCACATTTCCAATGTGAATTATAAGAAGCTCGGAGGTACTGATAATGGCTAATTGCTACGCAGCTAAATGTATAACTATATTCAAGGATCAGGATGGCTACTACGAGAAGGCATCGAATAAAGACCTTGATAGCAAGACAGCTAACAAAGGTTCGAATAACTATACTAAGTTTGCGAGAGATCTCGATAAGGAATTCGATAAGGGTAATCACATTTTCAATGGCCACAAGCAAGCAGCGCCATGGTGTGCCACATCTTTTACCTGGGCAGTATGGCAGGCTTGCGAGAAGGATATAGCCAAGCTTAGAACAGTCCTATGTATTCCAAAAGACAGCCTCTCAGCCAGTTGCAGATATGCTTATGGATATTACAAGAAAGCGAAAAGGGTAGGGAAAGAACCACGACTCGGAGCTCAGGTATTCTTTGGAGATTCTGAATCTGCTTTGAAGCACACTGGAATGGTTATAGCGATTGATGATAAGAAAAAGAAATTCACTACCCAGGAGGGCAATGCTGGCAACAAATGCACTCACAAGACTTATTCATTCTCAGATAAGAATGTATTCGGATTCGGATATCCTAAGTATGATGCAGAGCCTACCGCTGAGCCTGATCAAAAGCCTGAAGCCGAAGTGAAAGAAGAACCAAAGCCAGAAGTTAAGGCAGAGCCAAAGACAAAGACTTATACAGTCAATGTAAAAGCTGGCCATATTCTCAGATTGAGAAGCGAGCCAAACACTAAGAATGATAAGAATATCATTACTAAGATGCCTAAGGGGTCCAAGTTTGAAGTCAGCAAGACTTCTGGGAACTGGGCCTACGGTAAATACAGAAGCTATACTGGCTGGGCATCCTTGGACTACTTGAAATAAGCCTCTCTCTATCGGTACAGCCTCCTTTCTGTATGTTTTTATTTAATCTAACCTTATAAATAGTATCTCTGTTGTGGTACCGAGACAGAAGAAGAGAACACCCTCCGATTTTGGAGGGTGTTTTTTTATTGGAAAGAAAGTGGTATAAGTTATCGGAGGTATTGACGTTTCCCTCCAAGATTTATTTCCCATGAAGCTTCCTTTCGGAGGCTTCTTTTGTTTTGTAAAAAATAACAATTATTTGTCATACGTTTTTATCCTGATAATTGAGATGTAAAAACGTCTTAGGTGACAGTTCAGGTGACAGTTTTATATTTTATCTGTAAAACTACAAAAATGAAAACCCTTGAAATCATTGACTTTATTTTACAAAGAAAAGATAATCAATGGGTTCAAGTCCCACCAGCCCCACCAAATAGAAGCCTTGAAACCATTGTGTTTCAGGGCTTTTTATTTTTCAAGGTGACAACAAGGTGACAGTTTGTATTTTTTGAACACGTTTCATTTGTATTAGTTTTGCGTATAAAAGTATCAATATTTTGTCATTTTTAGCAAAAAAATAAGTCCTTATGAGGGGGAGGACTTATTTTTCATAAAAGGATTTATAATTGGTAATGCACTCTGAGTTCTCTCGGCAGTAGCGATACCAAATGAGACACCGAGAGAAGAGAGTGTGATTTTGTGGTCGTCGGGCACGTCCACCATTTCATTATATAAATATTATCAATTTGCAACAATCTTTTTAATGGTAGTATCGATTGTCGCTGCAGCAATTTCATATTCACCGTTAAGCTGATGGCTTCCATAAGTCTCGAAGGTACTCATGTATTCTGAGTGGCCTATTATTTTCTTCAGAATTGAATCAGGAAGGGCAGGAGACATAATAGTAATGAAAGTATGCCTCAAACAATATGGAGTGGTCTTATAAGGGAAATCTGCGGTGATTCTCGCATATTCCTTTCCAGCTTGTTCCTGATTACCGATTCCACCAATTCTATTGCAGAATATCCATTCACTTCTGAGATTTTCTGTTCTTGCTCTCTGATCAGACAGAATCTTCTCAGCAAGTTCTGTCAGACGGAACTGTCTTCTGGCATTCTTGTTTTTGCCCTTGGTGACTTTATTGGAGTAATTAACAGCTTGAGAGATGGTAACTACTCTAGTTATTGGATCAATCGAATCCCATTTTAGGCCCATCGCTTCAGAAGGTCGAAGACCAGTACAAAGAAGAAATCTGAAATAGTTGATATACCATTGTGATTCATTCAGTTCTGATTTTGCGAAAATCTGAGCTATTTCGTTCGGCTGAAGTATTTCTTTGCCTATTACTGGTTTACCTTCTGGAACGTACAGAGGGGCTTTCAGGGGCTCCATATAATCATTCGCAACTGCGAATGATATAAATTGATTGATTACACCACGAATATTGCTCAAGGATTTCTTTGATAATGTTTCTTTGCCCTGGGCAACTGGTTTTGCATTCGAGATTAAATCTTGCCAGTCCTTAAGCCTGAGGCTTCTAATCTTCTTTGAACCGATAAATGGCAAAATGTGAATAGATAATCTGATGATCTTTTTGTACTGTTCGCATTCACCATGTCTATCGAGATATGATTTGATAAATTCGTCCCAAACTACATTAACTGTTGCTTCTATTGGTTCGTTCTTGATAAGCCAGTCATTATATTTCTTAAGAACTTCTTTTCTTCCTGGTAAACCCTTCTTGCTACTAAGGAATGTTACGAGCTTCCCATCCTTGAAGGTTCTGAGTCTCCATCTCTGTCTTTCTTCTTCCCAAATTGGTGAAGCCATACATCAATCCCCCTTTTTTAGAATATTTACAATCGCTGATTTTTCTACATCAGACAATTTTCTAAAATAGAGAAGAAGATCATACTCAAGGTCAGTAATATCTGACAATGAATGTCTTTCGATTAATATTTCTTTCGGAGGTTCTTCGCCGAATTCAAGATAATAAAGAGAAACATTAAGAACTTCTGCAATCTTCTTTAATACTGGAACAGATATTAATTGTCTACCTTGTTCCAGATTGTAGGTTGATGTTTTGGAAGTGTAACCGATAGCCTTAGCAAAATCTTCCATTGTGATACCTCGCTCGATTCTGAGTGCTTTAATTCTTGCTCCAATTTCCTTAGAGTACTCTTTTTTTGTTTTCATACTAATAAACCCCTTTGATAGCCACAATCTTACAACAATATGTCGCAAATATTACCTCGTTGTTACTATAACCCCATTTTTACAAAACTTCAATAAAAATTAAAAAATATAGTTGCAAATATTGCGATGTAGTGTAGTATTTAGATAGTTGCAACAAATACACCCTAAGGAGAACATATGAATAAAACATTATACAAAGAAGTAATTGATTCAAAGGGAATCAAGCAGAAGCATCTGGCTAAGATACTTGGTATATCTGAGCAGGCATTGATCCAGAAGGTCAATGGTATAAGGTCATTTAAGGCAGAAGAAATTCGCATCTTCAAGGAGGAATTAAATCTATCAACAGATTTAGCATGGGAAATTTTTTTGAGTGATGCGTCGTAATTCTTGCAACTAATATTTTTTTGCTTATGAGGTTGCAAATAATACAACAAGGAGAACATTATGAGAACACACGGTAACTATCATTTCCCAGTATTGAGAAGATCCTACGGATCTCTCGAAGCTATTGGGAAGACAATCAACAGGAAAGAGACTTATGTATCTCTCAGAGTATGTGGCAAGAAGGAATTCACAGAAGATGAGAAGGAAATGCTGTCTGAGAAGGTTGGCATTGAACCAGAGATTCTATTTTCGGAGGCTGTTTAGTATGAATGCTGAATTATTAACTGCAGTTATTATGGCTGCAACAGGTGGTTTTATTGGCGGATACATTATCAAGCACATTCAGGATGGTAAGTATCTCAAGGATATGGAGAAGTTCGCTGAGAAGGAATTGGAAGAAGCATATTCCAAGTTTAAGAACGATATCTCAGATGTAAGAAAGACTTATAAGAAGTCTTTAGAAATGTCATATCAGAAGAACCTTGAACTTTATGATGAGAATTTGTCTCTTAAGAAGGAAATCGGAAGACAGAAGGAATTCTTCGAGGTTCCTGACCTTCTCGGAGGTACCGAAGAATGGCTCTGATCAGA
>JAGHSX010000184.1 GCA_018065645.1 Candidatus Scybalousia scybalohippi | reverse complement strand
ATATTAAAGTAGGTATGCAGAGATTGGTGGAGGAGTATAGTAAGAGTAAAGCCGTGCAAAACATTGTAAAGCAGGCGAAAAAGCAGGGTGCAAGAATAAATCTTAGTAATCCTGTTGGTTCTGCTTTTGCCTTTGTGGTAGCGGGAGTAAGAAATCTTTCACCGGAGTATAATCATATCATACTGCTTTCCGATAAAGAAGAGGCTGCCTATTTTTGTAATGATTTGGAGACTCTTTATGATGAGGCAGAACTGGACTACACAAAGAAATCCATACTTTTTTATCCTGCAACTAATAAGAAACCTTACACTCACGACAGTACTCAAAACGCTAACACAACTCTTCGACTGGAGGTTTTGAATAGACTGAACAATGGAGAAAAGGTTGTAGTTGTTACTTATCCAGAAGCTATTACAGAAAAAGTAGTAAGTAAGAAACTGCTGGAAAACCAGAGTACAACAATACATAAAGGAGATGAACTTTCTGTTGATTTTCTTATAGATGTATTGGATAACTATGGTTTTGAAAGGGTAGATTTTGTTACCAGAAATGGAGAGTATGCTATAAGAGGTGGAATAATTGACGTCTATTCTTATTCCGAGCAATTGCCAAACAGAATAGAGATGGAAGGGGATAATGTGGAAAGTATCCGTAGTTTTGATATTGTTTCCCAGATGTCAAAGGAGGAAAAAGATAAGTTTGTCATTGTTCCCGATTTGCAAGCCTCATTGCCAGAGAGTGCAAAAACATTGTTCACTACACAAGAGAAGCGTAGCGAGTTCTTCTCCTTCTTTGGCAAAGATACAATAGTATGGACCAAGGATTTGGCGCTTTCTTTGGAAAAAGTTTCCAGAGAATATGCTTTGGCAGAGAAACTTTATGATGATGAGCAGACCTTGATAAAGCAATTGCCTCCACAGGAGATTTATTCCAGCAAAGATGCTGTTTATTCATCTTTGTTGAAGCATAGTGTGATAGAAGTAGGTATTACCTGCATACAAGAGGATCATCAGTTGATAGAATATTCTACTACTGCTCAGCCTGTGTTTAACAAAAGTTTTGATTTGTTTGCAGACAATCTGCAAGAACTGACAACACAAGGCTACGAAAACAGGTTTCTTGTAAAAGATGAGAAACAAAGACAGAGAGTAGAAAACATAATAAAGGAATATACCGATAGAGATAAAATAATAAAAGTATCATACCTTCCATTCTCTATCTCCAATGGTTTTATAGACCACGAGAGAAAAGAATCTTATTTTACCGATCATCAGTTGTTCAACCGTTATCACAGATACCGTATTCAAGACCATTCTTCAGATAATGAGATTTTGACTTTGGAGGATTTGGTAACCTTGAAACCTGGAGATTATGTTACACATATAGATTATGGTGTGGGCAAATTTGCAGGATTGGAAAAGATAACCAACAATGGAAGAGAACAGGAAACGATAAGACTTATTTACAAAAACAATGACATTCTTTATGTTTCCATACATTCTCTTCACAAGATAAGCAGATATACAGGAAAAGATGGTTTGGAACCAAAACTTCACAGACTTGGAAGCAACGCTTGGCAACAACTGAAGGATAAGACCAAGAAGAAGGTAAAAGATATTGCAAAGGATCTTATTGCTTTGTATGCAAAGAGAAAAGCTAGTGTAGGTTTTATGTTCTCTGCAGACTCTTATCTCCAAAATGAACTGGAAGCATCCTTTATGTATGAAGATACTCCAGACCAATACAAAGCTAACAAAGCGGTAAAACACGATATGGAACAGCCTTATCCTATGGATAGACTGGTTTGTGGAGATGTTGGTTTTGGAAAAACAGAGGTAGCTATAAGATCTGCATTCAAGGCTGTAGCAGACAGTAAGCAGGTAGCAGTACTTGTGCCAACTACTATTCTTGCTTTTCAGCATTACAAGACTTTCTCTGAAAGGTTGAAAGGAATGCCTTGCAATGTTGACTATCTAAACAGATTCCGTACAGCAAAGGAAAAGAAGGAAATACTAAAGAAACTTGAAGAAGGTAAGATAGATATTATAATAGGCACACATTCCATAGCTTCAAAGGATATCAAGTATAAAGACCTTGGTCTGTTGATAATAGATGAGGAACAAAAGTTTGGTGTAAGCGTGAAAGAGAAAATCAAACAAATGAAAGTTAATGTGGACACTCTTACTCTTACAGCAACACCTATTCCTCGTACACTTCAGTTTTCTCTTATGGGAGCAAGAGATTTGTCTATCATAAACACAGCTCCGCCAAATCGCCAGCCTATAACTACAGAGGTTGCAACATTTAGCGAAGATGTGATAAGAGATGCAATATTGTTTGAATTGAGTAGAGGAGGACAGGTCTTCTTTGTTCACAACAGGGTGCAGAATATAGAACAGGTTGCTTCCTTGATACAAAGACTTGTACCGAATGCAAGGATAGCCATAGGCCATGGACAGATGGACGGAAAGCAGTTGGAAGCTATTATGATGGATTTTATAAATGAAGAATATGATATTCTTGTCAGTACAACAATCATAGAAAGTGGATTGGATATTCCTAATGCCAACACTATGATAATAAATGATGCTCAAAACTATGGCTTGTCAGATTTGCATCAGATGAGAGGCAGAGTAGGAAGAAACAATAAGAAGGCATTCTGTTATCTTCTTGTTCCAGGAGAACATCTTATGACAGACCAGGCATATAAGAGACTGCAAGCAATAGAAGAATTTTCAAGTATAGGCAGTGGATTCTCTATTGCGATGAGAGATTTGGATATTAGAGGCGCAGGAAATATACTGGGTGCAGAACAGAGCGGATTTATCAGTGAGATAGGTTATGATATGTACAACAAGATTCTTGCTGAGGCTATGCAGGAGTTGAAGGAAAATGATTTCAAAGAACTCTATGCAGATGAAATAGAAGAACAAAAAGATTATGTAAAGGAATGTGTTGTAGAGACAGATTTGGAAGTACTTATTCCAGATAGTTACATTACAAACATTACAGAAAGATTGAAAATATACAAATCGCTAGACTCTATGGCAGAGGAAAGTGAATTGAAAGCAATAGAAAGTGAACTGAGAGATAGATTTGGAAAGATTCCTAGACCAACATTGGATTTGTTTGACGTAGTAAGAATAAGAAAAATGGCGAAGGAAATGGCTGTGGAAAAATTGGTGTTGAAGAGAGATAAATGTACTATTACTTTTACTAGAAATCAGGAATCAGCTTTCTATACTAGCAGCAAATTTCAAAGAGTGTTGCTTTATGTAAACCAATTCCCACAACGATGTACGTTGAAAGAAGATAAAGGTGTTTTGACTTTGACAATAAAAGAGGTTAAGAGCATATTGCAAGCAAAGAGAATCTTTGAATATTTGTTGAGCAACAATTAGGAGTATAATAAAAACAATATATAGTATGGATAAAATATGGACATTAAAACCGAAAGGAGATGAAGCGGTTGTAGAGAGATTGGCACGAGCCCTCTGTATGCCGAAACAGAATCCTACGGAAAAAGACTTAAGGACGTATAGAATAGTTTCAAATCTTCTTGTTCAAAGAGGTATTACAAATTTTGAACAATCAAAAGCTTTCTTCCGTCCAGATCTTAATCATCTTCATGATCCATTTCTTATGAAAGATATGGATAGAGCTGTTGAGAGAATATTGTTTGCTGTAAGTGCTAAAGAAAAAATTCTTGTTTATGGAGATTATGATGTAGATGGAACAAGTGCTGTGGCTTTGGTCTATTCTTATTTGGAAAATTTTTACAGCAATATTGACTACTATATCCCAGATAGATATGAAGAAGGCTATGGAGTTTCTTTCAAGGGTGTAGATTATGCAGAGAGTACAGGTGTTTCTTTGATAATATGTTTGGATTGTGGAATCAAGGCAACAGAAGAAATTGCTTATGCAGGAGAAAAAAACATAGATTTCATAGTTTGTGACCATCATCTTCCAGGAAAGGAATTGCCAAAAGCTTATGCCATATTGGACGCAAAGGTAGAAGGGAACGAATATCCATACGATGAACTTAGTGGTTGTGGAGTTGGATTCAAACTTATTCAGGCTTTGCAAAGAAGAAGAGGTTTGAAAGGTGATGGAATTATTCCTTATCTTGACCTTGTAGCTATAAGTATTGCAGCAGATGTAGTCCCTTTGACAGGGGAAAACAGAATATTGGCGTATTATGGATTAAAGGTGTTAAACCATAAGCCTAGAGTTGGTCTTGAAGCGATATTGGCTTTTGCAAATGTAAAGCATAAGGATGATGTCCCTTGTAAGACTTATTTCAATAGGGAACTTACAATTTCTGACTTGGGATTCTTAATAGGTCCACGTATAAATGCTGCAGGTAGAATGGAAAGCGGAAGAAATGCTGTTGAACTATTGATAGCAAAAGACAAGCAGAGGGCAGAAAACATTGCAGACAAGATAAACGAAAACAACGAAAGCAGAAAAAACAAAGACCAGGAAGCTACAAGAGAAGCAAAACAAATACTGTCAGAACTTAATACAAAGAATCTGAAGAGTATTGTTCTTTATAACGAAAATTGGCATCAGGGTATAATAGGTATTGTTGCTTCCAGAATATCAGAAGAAGAGAACAAACCAACTATTATCTTTACAAAAAATAATGGTATTATTACTGGCTCTGCTAGAAGTGTGAAGAATTTTGATATTTATACTGCTATAGAGAAATGCCGTCATCTGTTGACACATTTTGGAGGACATAGATTTGCTGCTGGTCTTTCTATGGAAGAACAAAACTTTGAAGAGTTCAAATCTATGTTTGAACGAGAAGTAGAGAATACCATAGAAGAAAAGGAACTTATCCCTGAAATATCTGTGGATATGGATATAGAGTTGAGTGATGTTAATGATAAACTACTTAGAATCTTGTCACAATTCCAACCTTTCGGCCCAGAGAATGCAGAACCTGTATTTTCTTCAAATCAAATCTATGATGCAAACAAGGTGAGAAACGTAGGTAAGAATCACTTGAAGTTCGCTGCTATCACTATCAAGGAAAATATTGTGCCAATATCTTGTATAGGTTTTTCATTGGGAGCATACTATGATTTGTTGAAATATGGCCGTATGATAGATATTTGCTATACTATAGAGGAAAATACCTATCAAGGTAATAGTGAATTGCAGTTGAATGTAAAAGATATAAGAGAATCAAAAGAAAACGCATATTAAAATAGTAATAAAAATAAAATTATAAATAAAAATGGCAGAACAATACAACAACAATGTAGTAGAGATTAGAAGAACTATTCTAAAACTACTTGCAAAACTTATAATAAAGGATGAACTGGAAGAAAAAATAGATCGTCTTCCTTTCGAGATGTACAAGAAAGATACACCTCATACACGTTGCTGTGTTCACAAAGCAAGAGCCGTTGCAAAATATATGACAATGGCTACATTGGGCTACAACATAGATGATGAAAAAGATGAGTTTGACCCACTTTCTCATTATGTACATTTAGCAAAACAGAGAGAAGAATCAACAGAAGTAATGCTTACTGTTGTAGATGAAGCTTGCTCTTCTTGTGTTAAAAGTTCTTATATTGTTACAAACTTATGTAGAAGCTGTACAGCACATCCTTGTACATACGCTTGTAAGAAAGGAGCTATGACAAAACACGAACACGAACAAGCACATATAGATACAAGTAAATGTATAAACTGTGGACTTTGTATGCAAGCATGTCCTTATCATGCAATCATTTTCCAACCTGTTCCTTGTGAAGAAGCTTGTCCAGTAGGAGCTATCTCAAAAGGAGAAGATGGCGTTGAACACATAGATCCTACAAAGTGCATCTATTGCGGAAAATGTAAGATAGCTTGTCCATTCGGAGCAATTAGTGAGAAGAGTTTCATGTTTGAAATCATGAGAGATATCCGTCTTGGAAAAGAAGTGATAGCTATGGTTGCTCCTTCTCTTGGTGGTCAGTTCAAGGAAGATTATGGCAAAGTCCTTACAGCTATAAAGAAGCTTGGCTTTACAGATGTTGTTGAAGTAGCAAAGGGCGCAAATGTTACAACAGAGGTTGAAACCAAAGAGTTTTTGGAAAGAATGGAAGAAGGCGCTCCATTTATGACAACATCATGTTGTTCTGCTTGGAGAAATCTTGTCCAAAAGCATATACCAGAAATGGCTAAATATGTTTCTACTACTCTTACACCTATGGCTTATACAGCAAAATGGTTGAGAGAAACAAAGAAAGATGCTATTATAGTAATGGTATCTCCTTGTGTAGGAAAACGTAGTGAAGCTCATACAAACCCAGATGTAAATTATGTTCTTTCATACGAAGAATTGGATGCTTTGTTCTGGGCTTCAGAAATGGATATAGAATCTTTAGAACCAACAGTTTTGGATTCTACAATCCTTGGACATGGTAGAGGTTTTGCTATGATAGCAGGTGTTACTGCTTCCGTTAAAGCTACTGCTCCAGACCCAAGTATGATTCATGATTTGGTAATAGATGGACTTTCAAAACAGAATATTCGTCAGTTGAAACTGTTTGCTCAAAAGGGTGAAGCTCCAGCAAACTTTATAGAGGTAATGTCTTGTCCTGGTGGTTGTGTTAATGGTTGTGATACTATCAACAATCCAAAGACTGCTGCAAGACAAATCCTTCCTACTACAAAATAATAATTTGTAAGGTTAATACAGTAAACACTAAGACCTTGATGTTAGAAAGAAATAACATCAAGGTCTTTTCTATTTCTCTTTCCTTCTTCTCATCTTCCAATAGTTGTTTTTCTCATTTTCTTTCCTCGTTTTCTTGTTCTAGAATTTGATGTTCTCAATGTTTTCTCAGTGAGAAATATATTTTCCTCACTGAGAAAACATCGTAAACACTTCGTTTTGCATTAACGAAACGAGGTTTTAGATTATGAAAACTTGGTTTTAGTCTGTTTTTATTTGATACTGCTTTCTATATTCTTGAGGACTGATTCCAGTATGTTTTTTGAAAAAACGTGTGAAAGAAGAAAGTTCATTGAACTTTAACTCTAAGGAGATTGATTTAATTTCTTTATCAGAATAAACCAATTCCTCTTTTGCTTTAGATATGTATTTTTCACTGAGAATAGCAAAAGGTGTTTTTCCTGAGAATTCTTTTGTTACATTAAGTAAAGTACTATCACTTATACCTAATTGCTTAATATAAAATTCTAAATTCTTGTGCAAAAGTAAAATAAGATTTTGGATAATAGATTATGGAAATAGATAACATATTTACGGAAATAGGTAAGTGCTTATTGCGGAACTTTTAGTAAATTTGTGAAATTTAATTAACTAACAAAAAATATTTAAAATGAAAAATGTAAGAAAAATTCTGCTAGGTTTATTCCTAGTTATGACATCTACAACTTGCTTTGTTGCTTGTCAAGATGAAGAAGATGCGTTAATGACTACAAATAAAACATTAACAGATCTGACAACAGGGAATAGATTCTTAACTTTCAGCACATTTTCTGATTTGCAAAATCTGATTGATACGTTACAATCTATGGATATGCTGATTTAGTACATTGGAATAAAGATAATAATTTTATTTCATTGTATATCAACCTTACTTTATAACAATAACAAATGATCAAATGGCAACTCAACAAAATACTCCAGGATTATATTATTTTCATATTGAATTGCATAATTTAACAGATATTTTTACGTTAATACTAAATAATTAAAACAATAAACAAAATGAAAAGAACAATTAAAACATTACTTGTGATATTGAGTATAATGCTATTTAGCCTTAGTACTTTTGCACAAGGAAACTTTGGAATAGGACTAAGTTCTACCAATAGTTTTAGTAGAAATCCATACTATTATTATAATGATAATGATTGGTGGGGTGGAGCAAAACTCTTTTCACAAGTAAGGCGGGATGTTAATCTTAACCTTTCTGTGATTTATGACTACACGCTTAACAAAAATGTTTCTTTGGGTGTTAGTCCTACATATAGATTCAATTATACAAATCTTGCATGGTTAGAAACAAGTGGACTAGGAGAAGAAAGACAATATTCTCATTGTTTAGATATTCCTATCTATGCTGACTATAAATGGAGAATAACAGATAATAATAAACTGTTTGCTGGTTTGGGCGTATCTGGTATGTTTGATCTTGGTTCTGATGAGTTTACTATGAAAAGAGATTTGTTTACTTCTTATGCAGTGTTTAGATTAGGTTTTGAAGTAGAAATAAAATACAGACTACAATTCCTTATGCAATATCGTTGGAATATGAATAAGAGTGCAGTATCTGGAGACCAATCTTGGTCTAATCCTTCTTATCCAATGCCTTTACGTTCATACGAAAAGTTTAGAGTAAATACATTAGATTTTGGTATAAATATCTTCTTGTAATAAGACTAAAGAAAAAGGCACTAAATGAAAAATCATTTGGTGCCTTTTTTCTTTAAAAAGACTTTCTTATTTAATATTGTTCTCTTTCGTTAGGGAAATCTCCACTTTTTACATCAGCACTATATTGTCTTACGGCAGAAAGTATTTCATCTCCAAGAGAAAGATAACGTCTAAGGTATCTAGGAGAAAAATCTTGTGTAATGCCAAGCATATCGTGAAGAACCAGTACTTGTCCGTCTGTGTGACCTCCTGCACCTATGCCTATAACAGGAATAGTTAACTCATCAGCAATTCTTTTCGCAAGTTCTGCAGGAATTTTTTCCAATACAAGAGCAAAGCATCCTGCTTCTTCCAAAGCTTTTGCATCTGCTAAAACTCTTTCTGCTTCATCATTTGTAGTTGCTCTTACAGCATAAGTTCCAAATTTGTTGATACTTTGAGGAGTAAGACCAAGATGTCCCATTACTGGAATACCTGCAGAAAGTATTCTAGAGATACTCTCAATTACTTCCTGGCCACCTTCAAGTTTTATTGCGTTGGCAGAAGTCTCTTTCATAATGCGAATAGCAGACTGTAGCGCCATCTTGCTGTTGCCTTGGTAAGAACCAAAAGGCATATCCACTACTACCAATGCTCTGGAAACACCTCTAACAACAGAGGCTGCGTGATAAATCATTTCATCTAGGGTGATAGGTAATGTGGTTTCGTATCCAGCCATGACGTTGGCAGCACTATCTCCAACAAGGATTACATCAATTCCAGCAGCGTCCACAAGTTTAGCCATAGAATAGTCATAAGCAGTTATCATAGAGATTTTCTCATTTTTTAGAGCCATATTCTCCAATGTGTGGACTGTTACTCTCTTTGGATTGTTATCTTTTGCAACTGACATTTTGTTTCTCAATTTTTTTACAGCGGGCAAAGATAGTACTTTTTCTTAAAATGAGGAAATATCTGTATTTTTTTGTATCTTTGCACACCTAACACGAATAATAAAACTTGTTGAACTAATGTTTGAATATCTTAATGGTAAATTTGCAGAGATAACTCCTTCGTATATTGTGGTGGATTGCAATGGAGTCGGCTATATGATAGAGATTTCTCTTACTTCATATTCTGTTTTGAAGGATTTGAAAGAAGGAAAAATATTTACACATTTTGTGGTGAGAGAAGATGCTCAGATACTATTTGGTTTTGCTACAACAAAGGAGAGAGAACTTTTCCGTCAATTGATAACAGTCAGTGGTATAGGAGCCAATACTGCCAGAATGATGCTAAGTTCTTTGAATGCAGATGAACTTGTGAAAGCAATAGTTACTGAAGATACAAAAACTATAAACGGGATAAAAGGTATAGGAACCAAGACTGCACAAAGAGTAGTTGTGGATTTGAAGGACAAATTGGCTAAATGGGAATATTCCGAAGAAACACAGATAGTAGGAGTAACAGAAAGCAATAAAAACAGACAGGAAGCGTTATTAGCATTACAGACTCTTGGTTTCAATAAGGTTATTGTAGAAAAGACTTTGGACAAAATATTAAAGGATAATTCTCTCTTGACTGTAGAGTCCTTGATAAAAGAAGCCTTGAGACGATTGTAGTTTATATGCGAAAAGGAATAATAAATATTATAATAGTGATGTTTGTTGTAGTATTTGGTAGTGTCGCCAATGCTGCAGAAACATCTTTTGTTGTTCCTTTTACTCCTCCAGATTCCTTACATTATCCTGTAAAAGATTCTGCAGATAGTCCTCTTTATTTGTCAACTCCATCAAATATTACCACGACAGTAGAATATAATCCTCTTACGAATGAGTATGTTGAGGTAAAAAAAGTCGGAGATATTGTCTTGGAAAGTAGATCTTTGACTTTTGATGAATACCAAAAATATGATTTAGATAAACTGATAGACAGCTATTGGAAAAACAGAGTGGGCTCTGCTGTTATGGCTCAGAGTGAATCCAGTTTGAGTTCTTTGATTCCACAGTTAAAACTAAATAGTGAGTGGATGGAGAAGATTTTTGGTGGAGATAATGTGGATATAAGAACCAGTGGTAGCGTAGATTTAAAATTCGCCATAGTAAACAACAGAAATGAAAACCTTTCTCTTAATGAGGATGCAAGGAGTGTTACTCGTTTTGATTTTGATGAAGATATTCAGCTAAACCTTATGGCTCAAGTGGGAACTGCAATTAACCTTAACTTGAACTATAATACAGGCGCAACTTTTGATTTTGAAAAAGAATTATTCAAGACAAAATATGAAGGAAAAGAAGATGATATTGTTCAGTTGGTAGAAGCTGGTAATATTTCTTTCCCTTTGAATACAACTTTGATTACAGGTGTCCAGAATTTGATGGGAGCAAGAACAAAGTTGAAATTTGGTAATCTTTTACTTGATATTGTAGCTTCTCAACAAAAGAGTGAAAGCCAAAGTATAACAGTACAAAATGGTGCTCAAAGCCAGGAATTCAATTTCAAGGCTGATGAGTATGATGAAAACAAACACTTTTTCCTTAGTCAATATTTCTATGACAACTATAATAAGGCAATGTCTACTTTCCCTATTGCCAATAGTAAAGTAATTATTACTAAGGTAGAGGTTTGGAAAACAAATATAGGCGCAGCAGTTAATAACAATAGAAATATTGTTGCCTTTGCAGATTTGGGAGAAAAAAATCCTTTTGGTACAAATCCTAATATAACAAGTTCTTTTGGTAGCGAATATCCAGACAATATGGCTAGTAACAACTTGCTTAATGTTGTCAATACTTCTGCTATTAGAAACATAAACTCTGTAAGTACTTACTTGCAGGGATTGGGTTTCGTTTCAGGCCAGAACTATGAAAAGGTAGAAAGTGCAAGAAGACTGGCAGAAAGTGAATATACTGTAAACTCAAAATTAGGTTTTATCTCATTAAACCAATCTCTTTCTCCAGACCAAGTGCTTGCAGTCGCTTTTCAATATCAAATTGTAGGTGATAGTACTGTTTACCAAGTTGGAGAGTTTTCTGATGATGGTATAACTGACCCAAATACATTGGTTGTAAAACTTTTGAAATCTTCATCATTGAATGTAAGAAACCCTATGTGGAAACTTATGATGAAGAATGTTTATTGGATAGGTTCAACTCAGGTTTCCCCAGAGAACTTCCGTTTGAATGTAATGTATCTTGGAGATGAAGGCGGTATAGAAACTGGATATTTCACAGAAGGTCCATTAAAGGCTGTTCCGCTTATTCAAGTCTTTGGTTTGGATAGAATGGATAGCCAACAGAATATGTATCCTGATGGAGTCTTTGATTTCGTTGATGGCGCTTCTATGGGAATAGGACTTATCAATGCTTCAAGAGGTTTGGTTTATTTTCCTACTGTTGAGCCTTTTGGTAAGGACTTGAGAGAAAAACTCGGTAATGATGAATACGCAGATAAATATTGTTATGACTCTCTTTACACTCTAACAAAGAGTCAGGCTCAACAGTATACAGAAAAAGATAAATATTACTTGGAAGGAAGATATCGTTCTTCAGGTTCTGGTGGAGAAATAAGCCTTGGAACAGTTAATGTACCACAAGGTAGTGTTACAGTAATGGCTGGAGGCATTCAATTGCAAGAAGGTGTCGACTATACTGTTGACTATGCAATGGGTAGAGTGAAAATTATAAATAGTGCATACCTTTCTTCAGGAACACCTATCACAGTTTCTACTGAAAGTAATACTGCATTTTCAATGACAACTAAGTATATGTTAGGAGTAAGAGGTACTTATACAGTTTCTCCTGAGTTGTCTTTGGGTGCAACTATTATGAACCTTCATGAAACTCCTCTAACAACAAAAGTTAATTATGGAGAAGAACCTATAAACAACACTCTTTTAGGATTTGATGCTCACTTTACAAAAGAAATTCCTTTTATAACAAAGCTTATAGATTGGCTTCCATTTTATAGTACAAAGACTCCATCAACTTTGAATTTTGAAGGTGAAATTGCACAATTCCGTCCAGGAAATTCTTCAGCCATAGGAGCTACAGGTACAGCATACGTTGATGACTTTGAGACAAGCAAGAGAAGTTATGATTTGAGAGCAGTAGGTTCTTGGTTTTTGGCTTCTACTCCTCAAGATTACTCTTCATCAAATGCTTTATTCCCTGAAACATTCAAAAATAGTGGGTTAGCTTATGGTTTCAATAGAGCAAAGGTTGCTTGGTATTCTATAGATGAATCATTCTACACAGGAGGCGCTCCTTCCAACATCAACAACGATGATAAGAGTAAGCCTTATGCTCGTGAGATATTGGAAACAGAAGTTTATCCTAATAAGGAAATAGTACAGGGACAGAAAAACAATATTAGGGAATTCAACATTGCATTCTATCCAGAGGAGAGAGGACCATACAATTATGATACTGTTTCTCCTTGGTCTTATGGATTGACAGCAGATGGTTTGTTGGCAAGACCAGAAACAAGATGGGGCGGAGTGATGAGAAAACTGGATGCTACAGATTTTGAATCAGCCAACATAGAGTCAATAGAATTTTGGTTGATGGATCCATTCATAGAAGACCCAACAAGTGAAGGAGGAAAACTTTATTTCAATCTTGGAGATATTTCAGAAGATATTCTTAGAGACGGAAGAAAGAGTTACGAAAACGGACTTCCTTCAACAGCAACAGTAGAAAATGTAGATACTACTATCTGGGGTAGAGTGCCAACACTTCAGGCTGTAGTTAATGCATTCTCCAATGATAATAATTCTAGACAATATCAAGATATAGGTTATGATGGATTGAATTCAAATGATGAACAATCATTCTTTGACTCATTCATTCAAAAGGCAAATGCACAGCTGACACCAGAAGCCTTTTCAAAACTTATGCTAGACCCATCAGCCGATGATTTTATGTATTTCCGTTCTACAGAACATGATAGAAACAATGCAAAGATAGTAGAACGATACAAGAGATACAACAATCCTGAAGGAAACTCTTCTGCAACAAATGGTGGTGAATCTCAGCAGGCAACAGCTCTTCCAAATGTGGAAGATATTAACCAAGATAATACTTTAAGTGAAGCGGAAAACTATTATGAATATGAAATAGATCTTTCTCCTGCTCATATGAATGTAGGAGAAAACTACATAGTAGACATACAGGAAGCACATAATGTATCTCTTGCTAATGGAAGCACAACTGATTGTAAATGGTATCAGTTTAGAATCCCAGTAAGAGAACCAGACAGAATAATAGGAACAATAGAAGGATATCAAAGTATAAGGTTCATGCGTACTTTCCTTCGTGGATTTAAAAATCCTGTCATTTTGCGTTTCGCTTCTTTTGAATTGGTTAGCGCAGAGTGGAGAAAATATGATGATAATCTTCTAACTCTTGGTTCTTATCCAACAGGTACTCATCCAGAGAATACAACATTCTCAGTTGGTACAGTAAACGTGGAAGAAAATGGAAAACGTTCTCCTGTCCCATATTGTTTGCCTCCAGGTATAGAAAGAGAAAGACAATACACAACTACAAGTTATGTAAAACAAAATGAACAGGCCTTGTCTATGAAGATAAACAACCTTGCAGATGGTGATGCAAGAGCTGTTTATAAGACTATGGACTACGACATGCGTCAGTACAATAAACTGAAGATGTTTGTTCATGGTGAAAAGATAAACGAAACAGATAACTACGAAGACGGAGAAGTTTCTTTATTTATAAGACTAGGAACGGACTTTACTTCCAACTATTATGAATATGAAGTTCCTATTAGTCTTACTCCTTGGTATACTTCTGTTTTGGAAGATGGTACTATTTGGCCAAAAGATAATAATGTAGAAATAGAACTGGACTCAATCGTCAAGGTAAAAGAAAACAGAAATGCCCTTATTAGAGGCGGTAATACAGCATACTCTCTAACTGTTCCATATGTAGAATACGTAGATGGTAGAAAGGTAACTGTATTGGGCTCTCCAAATGTTGCAAATGTAAAGGTTTTGATGATTGGTGTAAGAAATCCAAAGAAGCAAAGCGCCAATGACAACGATGATATGCAGCCAAAGAGTATCGAGGTTTGGGTTAATGAACTTCGTTTGACAGATTTTGACAAGAGTAAAGGTTGGGCCGTAAGAGGTTCTATGAGAACAAATCTTGCAGATCTTGGAGATTTGGCTATAAGTGGATCTTATCGTTCTGCAGGTTTTGGAACAATAGAGCAGACTACTTCTACAATATCACAAGATAATGTTTCAACATTTGATATTGCAACAAATCTTGAATTGGGTAAGTTCTTCTCCGATAAAGTTGGTATGAGAATTCCATTCCACTTCGATTATTCTCAAACTGTAAGCAATCCAAGATACAATCCTTTGGATCCAGACGTGTTGCTGAAAGATGATTTACTTTCTTATCGTACAGAACAGGAAAGAGATTCTATAAGACATATGGTGCAGGAATATACATCTATGACCAACTTCTCTTTGATGAACATAAGAAAAGACAGAGTAGGAAAATCTGCACTTCATAGACATTTCTATGATATAGAAAACTTCAACGCTTCATATTCTTATTCCCGTATATACAATCGTAGTGTAGATATTACATATGATGATAGAATACAAAACAGATTCCTTCTAGGTTATCAGTATGATTTGCAAAGCAAAGGATGGAAACCTTTCTCAAAGATGAAAATCTTCAAGAATAAGAATTGGGCAATTATTAGGGATATAACTATAAATGCCAGACCAAAGAATGTTACTTTCAAGAGTGATATGCTTAAAGATTTTGAAGAAACTCTTCTTCGTCCAAAATCTGCAGGTTTGGTCATTATGGAACCTTTCTATTATCAAAACTTCTATTGGAATAGGGAGTATGGTTTAAAATGGGATTTTACTTCCAACATAAGAATGGATTATACTGCCACAATGAATGCTTTGGTACAAGAACCAAGAGGAAGAATAGATACAAGAGAGAAGAGAGATAGCGTCTGGTCTTCTATAAGAGAACTTGGAAGATCTCAGCAGTTTAATCAGAAAGTTCAATTCAATGTTACAGTTCCTATCAACAAGATTCCTGCTTTGAACTGGACAAGACTTACTGGCTCTTATGCTGCAAACTATTCTTTCGAAGGTTCTACAAATTCTACTGAAAGCTTGGGTAATACCATAGAAAACTCAAGAAAGGTGAACGCAACATTCAACGCTAACTTCAACACTTTGTTTATGAAATCTAAATTCATAAAGAAGGTTTATGAAGATAGAGACAAGAAGTATCAAAAAGGTACTATGTCAACTCCAAAGAGTCCTAGAATGAAGGAAAACACCAAAGGAAAACTTCCTCAGATAGAAAATCCTTCAGATTCAGACTCTGTAAGAAGTTTTCAATGGTTGAAAGAAGCAGCATACTTCGTAGTTAGATTGGCTACAAGTGTAAGATCCGCTAATGTTTCTTATTCTTTAAATGACGGAACGTTCCTTCCAGGATTTATGCCAAGGGCAAGATTCTTTGGATTGAATCCAGACTATTCCTGGGCTCCAGGTCTTGGATTTGTATTGGGCTCACAAAGAAATATTATGCCAAATGCCATCTCCAATAATTGGATAACTACTGATACAATGTTCTCTACGGCATACTTGACCAAGCACAATGAGACTATAAATGCACAAGTGAAGATTGAACCATTGAAAGATTTCAACATAGATTTGATGTTTAAGAGAACAGAAAGTTCTCAATATAGTGCGTACTACAACTATAGTGCAGAAGAAGGAAAAGTAATGGGGCCATATACTCCAAACAGAACAGGAAACTATAGTATTTCTTTCTTTGCTTTGGGAACTATGTTCAAGGGAATGGATGATGATAATGTCAGTCCAGTATTTGAACAATTCTTGGCAAATAGAGGAATTATAGCAGGAAGACTATGTGCAAGCAACCAGGCTGCAAACCCAGACTATATAGGGGATTATGTTTTGGATACAAACAATGGTCAGTATTTCCCAGATGGATACGGAGCTACTTCTCAACAAGTCTTGATTCCATCTTTCTTGGCCGCCTACTTGGGTAAAGATGCAAAGAATCAATCTTTGAATCCATTCCTTAAATTCCCTATGCCAAACTGGAAGATAACTTATACAGGACTTGGGAAACTGGAAATATTCAAGAAATGGGTTAACTCTATCACTCTTTCTTCAAATTACACTTGTAACTACAACATTTCTTCATTCTACACCAATACTTCAGTGCCAGATCTTAACTCATACGATTATGGAACAGAATGGGTGAGAAGCAACTTGAACAATAATTTTATTCCAAAGCACTCTATAGACCAGATAATGATACAAGAGCAGTTGAGTCCGTTGGTAAAACTGGATGTGAATTTGAAAAACTCATTCCAGGCTAACTTTGAAATAAAGCGTGAACGCTCTCTTTCTATGTCGTTCTCAAATACTCAGTTGACAGAAATCAATCGTTTCGGTTTTGTATTTGGAGGTGGTTATAGATTTAAAGATGTTAAGATTACTGTTCGTACTGGTGGACAATCTTCTCGTCAGTTTAAGAGTGATATTCTTGTTAAGGCAGACTTTTCTATTACCAACAACAAAACAGTCTTAAGAAAGATTGATCAAAATGTTAACCTAGTTTCAGCGGGATCAAAGATAACTACCTTGAATCTTTCTGGAGAATATTCTTTGACAGAAAAGATAATATTGAAAGCATTCTTTGATATTACAATCAATACTCCATACATTACATCTTCTTATCCTAATTCTACAACAGAAGGAGGCTTCTCATTGAAGATAATGTTGTAGAAAAATAAAACGCCGTTTTATTTTTCTAACTCTTCGTTTCGCTGGTGTAACTCTTCGTTTTAATTTTGTAACTCTTCGTTTTATTTTTTGCGGAATTGAAGATTCAAGGATTCGTCTTATTGTAAAGAAAAAAGTGCAGAGAAAATGTGTTTTAGAACTCTTTGTGGGAAAAAGAGGATAGAGATAAATCCCTAATTGGAAAAAATGTTGTACCTTTGTCAAGTCTATTGGATAGACAACAATAATTACATAATTACTAATCTAAAAAAAGAAGAAAAGATGAAAAAACTTTTAGTAGTTTTGGCATTTGCTATGTTGGCAGTTATGCCAAGCGCATTCTCACAAGGTTGGGGATTAGGTGCAAGATTTGGATACTGGGATGGTACAGCATTCTCTCTTGACGTTAAAAAGTATAATGGTGGTAACGCACTTGAATTCATAGGCTCATTCTATGGTGATGACGCTTTTGAAGTAGCAGGTCTTTACGAATGGAACAAGGAACTTGGAAATGGTTTCAACTTCTACTATGGTTGTGGTGCTTCTGTTGGTATGTGGCCAGGAAACAAACACAATACAGATTTCGGTCTTGGTATCGATGGTATCCTTGGCGTTGAATGGTTCTTACCAAACAACATCCCATTCTCATTGGCTCTTGACTGGATGCCTCAATTGAGACTTATACCTAACACAGGTTTCTGGGGTAACTTCTCTTTCACTGTTAAATACGTGTTCTAAGAGAGTTAAACAAAAAGATAAAATTTGAAGCTGTCTTGTTTTGACAAGACGGCTTTTTTTTCGTACCTTTGCAAACTATGACAACAAGCAATAAAAGAAAGATAATCAACGACCCAGTCTATGGGTTTATCACTATTCCTTCCGAGGAAATATATGAGTTAATTCAGAGCCCATACATTCAACGACTAAGAAGAATAAAACAGCTTGGACTTAGCAATCTTGTCTATCCAGGAGCAGAGCATACAAGATTTTCTCACTCTATAGGTGCAATGTATTTGATGACGCAAGCTTTAGATGTTCTAAGAAGCAAAGGAGAACAAATCACAGATGAAGAATATTCTGCTGCTTTGCAGGCTATTTTGCTTCATGATTGTGGTCACGCTCCATTTTCTCATTGTTTGGAAGGGTATTTTTTTGATGTTTGTCATGAGGATTTGTCTGTTCAGTTTATGAAAGACTTGGGAGTAAACTCTATGGTTATAGATATTTTTACAGACAAGTACAAAAAGCGATTCCTTCACGCCTTAGTATCTTCTCAGGTGGATACAGATAGATTGGATTATTTGACAAGAGATAGTTTCTTTACAGGTGTAAGTGAGGGTGTGATAGGTACAGAGAGAATACTGAAGATGTTTTCTGTTCACAATGACGAACTGGTAATAGATGAAAAAGGCGTCTACTCTATAGAGAAATTTATCATTTCCCGCAGGCTTATGTATTGGCAGGTTTATATGCATAAGACAGTTGTTGCAGCGGATTGTTTGTTGAGAAATATTCTCAAGAGAGCAAAATGCTTGGCAGAAAATAATGCTCTAAAAGAAAACGAATATCCTATAAGCAGACACTTGTTATACTTTTTGAAAAATGGAGTAAGACCAGTGACAGACCAGGAAGCATTGCAGCATTATCTTTTGTTGGATGATACAGATATTTGGTCATGTGTGAAGATATGGTCAACACACACAGATAAGGTGCTTTCATTCCTTTCAGCAAAACTTGTCAACAGAGAAATTGGAAAAATGGAAGTAGTGACTGCGGATTATACTTTAGAGGATTTGGAACAAAGACATAATGCTTTGTGTAAAAAATATGAGGGAGAATTTTCTAAGCAGGAAGTTCTGGATTATTTCTGCTCCAATGGAGAAATGCACAATAGAGCGTATAGTTTCAATGATAACCAGATAAACATACTTTATAAGAATGGTCAAATCAAAGAGATATATGAAGCCTCTGACCAGTTGGACAAAAACTTTTTGTCAAAAGAGATAAAAAAATACTACTACTTTCAGATTTAATTCGTAACTTTGAAAGTTCAATTTTTAACTAGGATAATAATAAAAAAACATATAACAAAATGAAGAAAACATTGATGCTTACAGGCTTATTGGCTTTGTTGCTTACATCTTGTCAACAAAAAGCCCATAAAGACGCAAACGTCATAGATAAGCCAAACATTGAAATCAAAGATGGTAAACTTTCTCCTGAAGCTCTTTGGGCTTTTGGTAGAATAGGAGATGTTTCTGTTTCTCCTGATGGAACAAAAGTCCTTTATACTGTTACTTACTACTCTGTAGAAGAAAACAAAGGCAATGCAGAAGTCTATATTATGGACTTAGAATCAAAGAAAGAAACTCGTTTGACTCAGACAAAATCTTCAGAGTTTAACGTAATCTTCAACCCAAAGGGTGACAGAATTGGTTTTATCTACTCTGACGAAGACGGAGTAAATATCTGGGAAATGAATCTTGAAGGTAACGATAGAAAACGTATCTCAGACTTTAAAGAAGGAGACCTTGAAGGATTCTCTTATGCTCCAGACGGAAAACATATAGTTTATGTTAGAGCTTTACCAAAGAAAGATAAATATGAATACCTAAAAGAAGGTCTTGACAAGACTACTGGTAGAGTAAATGATGACCTTGCATATCGACATTGGGACAATTGGGTAGACAATGTTCCTCAACCATTTGTTGCAAGTTTCGACGGAAAGAAACTTGGCGAAGGCAAAAACCTTTTGGAAGGTACAGAATACGAATCTCCAATGAGACCTTGGGGTGGTATGGAACAGATCGCTTGGAGTACAGACAGCAAGACTATAGCTTACACTTGTAGAAAGAAAGTAGGTAAGGAATATGCTTACTCTACAAACTCAGATATCTTCCTTTATGATGTAGAAAGTGGTAACACAAAGAATATCTCTGAAGGTATGATGGGTTACGACCAAAATCCTGTATTCTCTCCTGACGGAAAATACATTGCATGGGAAAGTATGGAAAGAGATGGATACGAAGCAGACAAAATCCGTCTTATCCTTTACGACCTAAAAGCTGGTAAAGCTACATATATGACAGAAGATTTTGACCAAAATGCAAATGGAATAAAATTCACAGCAGATTCAAAATCTATGTACTTTATTTCAGACTGGCACGGAAGAGACAATATCTACAAAATGGATATTGCTACTAAAGCTATCAAACAACTTACACAAGAATGTGCCGACTACACAGCAGTTATGCCTGCTAAGGGAGTTCTTGTAGCAACACAGATGTCTATGTCTCACCCTGTAGAAATATGGACTGTAGATGAAAAAACTGGAAAAGAAACAAAAATCTCTACAGTTAACGATGAACTTATGGCTAAAATCAAGTGGGGTAAAGTAGAAGAAAGAAAACTTAAGGCTACTGACGGAAAAGATCTTTACACTTGGGTAATCTATCCACCAGATTTTGACTCTACAAAGAAATATCCTACACTTCTTTACTGTGAAGGTGGTCCTCAAAGCACAGTATCTCAATTCTGGTCATACAGATGGAACTTCCAGATTATGGCTTCTCACGGCTACATCATAGTAGCTCCAAACCGTAGAGGTCTTCCAGGATTTGGACAGGAATGGTTGGAAGAAATATCTGGAGATTATGGTGGCCAATGTATGAGAGACTACTTGACAGCTATAGATGAGGTAAGTAAAGAACCTTATGTTGATACAGAACACAGAGGTGCTGTAGGTGCAAGTTTCGGAGGTTACTCTGTTTACTGGCTAGCAGGACATCACAACAAGAGATTCTCTGCTTTCATCGCTCACAATGGTATGTTCAACCTAGAACAACAATACTTGGAAACAGAAGAAATGTGGTTTGTAAACTGGGATCTTGGTGGTGCTTACTGGAACAAAGATCCTAAAGTACAAAGATCATATGCAAACTCTCCTCATAAATTTGTTGACCAATGGGATACTCCTATAATGGTAATACATTCAGAGTTTGACTTCCGTATTGTTGCTTCTCAAGGTATGGCTGCTTACAATGCTGCCCTTAACCGTGGAATACCTGCAAGATATCTTTACTTCCCAGATGAAACACACTGGGTACTTAAACCACAAAATGGTGTTCTATGGCAAAGAAACTTCTTTGACTGGTTGGATAAATGGTTGAAACCAGGTAGTGAAGCTGCTAAGAGAAAATAAAATAACAAAAAACAACCCTGCGCAACTTGTTTGCGTAGGGTTTGATTTGACAAAAATAGATAATTAAACAAAAGATATAGTATGGAAATAATTGGAAAGTTAGCTCTTATTCTTCCAGAGCAAAGAGGTGAAGGCGCAAGAGGCCCTTGGGTTAGAGGAGGATTTGTGATAGATACAAATGAACAGTATTCTAGAAAGATTGCTTTTACTACATTTGGAGAAGAAAGAATAAGTGCTTTGCACGGAATACAACCAGGAACAGATATAAGAGTAGTATTTAATGTAGAGTCTAGAGAATATCAAGGTCGTTGGTATACAGATTGTAGAGCAATGGATATTAGTGCCTTTACATCTGTAGTAAACAACAACCCTTATGGTGGAGGTTATGCTCAACACCAGCCACAACAGGTCTCTGGTCAGTATGCACAACCTATACCACAAAACTACCCACCTTCTCCACAGACTTCTGGATTCCAAACTCCACAGATGAATCCTATGAATAACGTATCTCCACAGATGCCTTCAATGCAGACACCTCAGGTTCCTCAATCTACTATGGGCGGAACTATAGAAAGCGAACCTTTTGGAGATGTAACAGAATCAGATTTGCCTTTCTAAACATCAAAGATATTTAGAAAAAGCATATACAATACAAATAAGGACTGAATCCACTAACGGATTCGGTCCTTCTTTTTTTTTGTTTAAATATTTGTTATTCAAAGATTTATTTCTATCTTTGCACTCGCAAACAATAGTGTTTGTAGAAGATAGCAAAAAATAAAAACATATTAGCCAATGAAAAGAAATTTATTAAATTTAATTATGCTCTTATGCATAAGCTTGCAAGTCTTTGCACACGAATTCGAAGCAGTAAATAGTGATGGAAAAACTATTTATTACAACATTACATCATCAGCAGAACCAAGAACAGTTGAAGTAACATATCGAGGTAATCCTTCTTCTTCTTATCCTCATTCAAATTCATATACAGGAGTAATAAATATACCAGAGAGTGTTACATATAATGGGAACACATATAGCGTAACAAGTATTGGAGAGAGGTCATTTGAAGGATGTAGAGACTTGACAAGTGTGACAATTCCAAATAGTGTAACAACTATAGGATTTGAAGCATTTGCTAATTCTAGTAGAATAACAAGTATAATAATTCCAGAAAGTGTTACATATATAAGGAACGCTGTATTTAATGGATGTAGTGGATTAACAAGTCTTACATATAATGCAGCAAATTGTACTATAGGTACTAGAAACGGTCTTACTAATACATCTATATTTGAAGGTTGTACTAGTGTAACTTCACTAACAATAGGAAATACTGTTAATTCAATACCTTCTTATGCATTTATTGGATTTAAAGGAACAAGTATAGTAATTCCAAATAGTGTTACATATATAGGAGATTTAGCATTTTATGGCTGTGCTGGTATAACAAATTTAACAATTCCAAATAGTGTTACATATATAGGAAATTCAGCATTTGCTATTTGGAGCTCTTTAAGAAGTAGTTTAACAATTCCAAATAGTGTTACATATATAGGAGATTTAGCATTTGCTTGTTGCAGCTCTTTAGAAAGTGTCACAATAGGAACCGGTATAACATTTATTGGAGATAATGCTTTTATGGAGAGTCCTATTGACACAGCGATAATGAAAGCTGAAAATCCTCCAGCTATAAAAACTAATACGCTTGACGTAGCAAGGGTTATACTTGTTCCTTGTGGGCAGGCAGATGTGTATAAGTCTGCTACAAATTGGGATTACTATGGCGATAAAATACAAGAAGATTGTAGCGTTAGCCTAGATGAATTAGCAGAAGATGTATCCGTTGCTGTTTATCCAAATCCTGTAATGGATAATGCTGTGTTGAGTATAGATAATTTAAAGGAAGATGTAAAAGTTATCTTGACAGATGAACAAGGCAGAGAGATAAAC
>JAGHSX010000154.1 GCA_018065645.1 Candidatus Scybalousia scybalohippi | reverse complement strand
AATATAATCTATTATTATGAAATACAATGTAATATCAGCTCAAGAAGCTGTAAAGGTCATAAAAAGTGGAGACCACGTTCATATTAGTTGCGTTTCAGCAGCACCTCAAAGTCTTATCAACGCTATGGTTGAAAGAGGTAAAAACCATGAATTTGAAAATGTAAACGTACATCATCTTCACACAGAAGGACCTGCACCATACACTGCACCTGAACTTCAGGGTATTTTTCTACACGATTGTTTCTTCGTTGGCAAAAACAACAGAGAAGCTGTACAACGTGGTCAAGCAGACTACATACCAGTAAACCTTGGAGAAATTCCTCATCTATACCGTGGTGGATACCTTCCTTGTGACGTAGTATTGGTTATGGTTTCTACTCCAGATGAAAACGGATATGTATCTCTTGGTACATCTGTAGCAGACACATTGGGAGCTATGGATGTAGCAAAACACATTATAGCCGAAATAAACCCTAACATGCCTAGATGTTTCGGTGATGCTATGGTTCCTATGTCAAGATTTACAGCTTTTGTTGAAAATGACCAACCATTATTCCTTGGTCATATGGCAGAGATAGACGACGTTTCAAGACAGATAGGTAAAAATTGTGCAGCCCTTATAGATGACGGTGCTTGTCTTCAAATGGGTATAGGAAATATTCCTAACGCTATCCTTGCAGAACTTGGAGATCACAAAGACCTAGGTATTCACACAGAGATGTTCTCTGATGGTGTACTTCCTTTGGTAGAAAAAGGCGTTATAAACGGAAGAAACAAGAAACTTGATACAGGCAAGATGGTTTCTACTTTCCTTATGGGTAGCAAAAATCTTTATTCTTGGTTGAACAACAATGAAGACGTTCTTATGAAAGAAGGTTCTTACACAAATGACCCATTCATTATTGCTCAGCAACCAAAGATGACTGCCATTAACTCTTGTATAGAAATAGACCTAACTGGTCAGGTTTGTGCAGACTCTATAGGTACTAGACAATTCTCTGGCTGTGGTGGTCAGATAGACTTTATGTATGGTGCTTCAAGAGCTCCTCAGGGAAAAGCTATTATGGCTATGCCTTCTGCAACAAGCAAAGGTATTTCAAAGATAGTTCCAACTCTTAAACCTGGTGCAGGTGTTGTAACTACTCGTTACCATATCCACCACTTCGTTTCTGAATATGGTGCTGTTGACCTATATGGAAAATCTATGCAACAAAGAGCCAAACTTCTTATCTCTGTAGCACATCCAGACCACAGAGAAGAACTTGAAAAAGCTGCAGTAGAACGTTGGGGAGCAAACTTCTTAAATGTTAGAGTATAACAAAAATAAAATCATAAAACACAAAAGAGACAACGCTTTTAGTTGTCTCTTTTTTTGTACTCCTCTACCCTTTGAAAAAACATCAAATAAAAAATTTCTAAAACGAAGAGTTAGAAAAATAAAACGAAGAGTTATTTCATGAAGAAGAAATTCCAATAATTTGTCATTTTACTTTCGTTATATTTACAAATATAATACCTTTGCAATATTAAACGAAACTATCAATAGACAATGACTGAATATCTCTCCATCATATTAGGAAAAACAAAAAGGATAATTATTTTAACTTTCTTAATATTTTTATCAAATATACCCACATTTTCTCAAACTTCTCCTAGAATTGCTCTTGTTCTTTCTGGAGGCGGAGCTCTGGGATATGCTCATATAGGTGTTTTACAAGCACTTGATGAAGAAGGAATAAAGCCCTCCATTATCGCAGGCACAAGTATGGGAGCAATTGTTGGGGCTCTATATTCTCAAGGATACTCTGGCAAGCAGTTATTTGAGTTTGTTAAACAGCGCAAGCTAAACAATATATACCGAAATGTACATGTATCGTTCCTTAACATAAACAGAGGCCTTGGATCTTACAAACATGTCCATGATTTATTAAATGATGCAATCCCACACAATAGTTTTGATAGTCTTTCTATTCCTTTTATCTGCATAAGTACAAACATTCAAACAGGGAAACCTGAAGTAAGATATTCTGGAAACAATCTTGCTGAATGGGTTTTAGCCTCAGCATCAATACCTGTAGTATTTAAGCCCCAGTTGATAGACGGAGAATACTATTGTGATGGAGGTTTTGTTGACAATCTTCCTGCAAATTATCTTCCAGAAGATAGTTATGATATTTGTATTGGAATAGACCTTGTCCCTTCTAAAAAACCAAACACTGATAATTACTTTTCCGAAGAGTATTCAGCCAGTGATGTTTATTGCAATATGATTTTAGACATCAACTCTGTAAAAGGAAGAGAAAAATGTGACTATATCATACAACCTCATAAAGATGTAAAATACGGACTTTTAGATTTTCGTAAATATAAAATCCTATACCAAAGAGGCTACAACGCAATGAAACAATGGATTGAATCTCACCCCGAAATTCTAGAAAGGAAATAAAGCAACGACAAGTAAAATAGTAGCATACTATTTATCAATAGTTTTAGATTCAATCCTTACTCTATTTAGCATCAAATCCGCAAGAATAACAGCACTTTCTTTTTCTTCTTTAGGGGCATCTGCTGGTTTCCATGCAACTATAAACTTAACAATTGCAGAAGTAACTCTATAATTTTTCTTTTCCCAAAGAGATAATTCTTCTCGCATCTTCTGAGATAACTGAGCAAGAGCCATACCTCCAGGTTTATCAAACAACATATTTTCTTCAAAGAACAATCTATCTCCAGATCGTAATGATAATATTTCTTTTTTATGGTTTTTAAAGAATCCTAAATTTACGTCCTTATGTGATAGTTGCAAAACAACTTCGTCTGGCATAGAATATTGTTTTTGACAAACATTACAAGACGCACCCAATCCTCTAAAAAAATGCTTGTTTGTATGAATATATAAATTCTTCTTTGCCCTTGTTATACCAACATAATATCTACGAAGTATTTCATCTGATTCTTTGTATATGCCATCTATAAGCATATACACATTATCAAACTCATGACCTTTTGCCTTATGTATTGTGGAAACAACAACATCTGCGCCACTTAGATCACAAAAATCCTCTACAGATGATTCAAAAACATACTCCCATAAATCATTTTTATACTTTACTTTATTAGTTTGTTCAAATAGTTCCACGCATCTTTTTAAATAGTCAAGACTATGACTATCCTTATAATGAGAATATGTAGTTTGTTTGGCTAACTCCCACAACTCATCTGAAATAAATGGTGTTTGCAAACGCTGATTTATATATTTCAAAAAGTATCTAACCTCAGCCAAATTACAAAATTTAAATCCATCCATACTGTGTACCAATTGAGCTTTAACTCCATAGCTACGCAAAAGAGCCACGAGTATTACTGCTTCATCATTCTTCTGCGTCAAAACACAAATCGTTCCTTCATTTCTATTATGAAGCATATGCTCTACCAATGGTTTGTACATATATTTAGAACTATGAAAAGTTATTTCAACTAGACCATTATCTTCACTCATTGAGATAATAGGTGTTGTCTTCATACGTTCAGTTATCTTTCCAACAAAATTATTGGCAAAATTTACAATTTGATGGGTACTTCTATAGTTTTCTGTCATTTCTATAAATCTACCATTTGGAACTTTTGATAATTCTTCCATATAACTAGATTTTGAACCTCGAAACTCATAGATATTTTGATCATCATCACCTACTGCAATCACTCTCATTTGCTCGTTATAATCCATCAAAGCTTTTACCAAAGAATATTCCTCTTCACTCATATCTTGCGCTTCATCTATAACTAAAACCATCTTACCTATCTTACTAGGTTCAACCTCACCTTGATTTATCAATTCTGTTGCCTTAAGCACAACATCTTCTATATCCTCAAGATTTCCTACTCTACCCAATAGATCAAAACAATACGAATGAAACGTTTTTATTTCTACATAATGAGCAACATTACCAATCAAATCTATCAATCGTTGTTTAAACTCTGTTGCTGCCGCTCTAGAAAATGTCAGCATTAAAAGTTGTTCATGTTTTACATCTTCAAGAAGCAACAATGAAGCCAATTTATGTACTAACACCCTTGTTTTTCCACTGCCTGGTCCTGCAGCTACAACGATACACCTTGACTCTTTATCTGAAATAATTTCCATTTGTCTCGGTGAAAGTTGTCCAAATAAACGTTTATATTTTCCTGGTGTCACATTATTTTGTATCTCCTTCTGTCTATCTCCTTTAAAGTATTTTGATACAAAACGTTTATAATCCATTTGAAAATAATCTTTGACATATCTAAGTGCCGCATCATAATCTTTCACCATCAAATTTGCATATTCTCCTACAATGTGGACTTGTTGAATTTTTTGTTTATAGAATTCATCCAACATTTTATAATCATCTTTCTTGTAGTTGAATTTTGTGTCTTTTATACGCTGTATATCCATTGCATTATAAAAAACAAGGAACCCACCTTCTAATTTCAATGCACCTATTCTAGAAAGATATAAAAGTGACTCCTTTATATCTCCTATACATATATCATCATCCTTTAGATTAAGCAAAGTTTTCCCATACAATCTAGTTTCATTTAACAACTGAATTACAGAAAATTGTACAGAACTCGCCTTATTATTAGCATCTACAAGACCATAAAGCCAATGTATAATAAACCTACTTATTTCTATACGCTTTTCATATCTATGTAATACTACATCTAAACCTGTTTGTCTTTTAATATGCAAATTATGGTTAATATCTTCTGTTTTATAAATATACCCATTGATGGATTGAAAATACAAAATAGTCCTAATATCCTTTTCAGTAGATGTAGTTATATTAGCATTTTGTGCATTTTCATTAAACTGCTTATATGAAATACTTAAATTTTCATCAACGATTTGTTCCAGTATATATCTCTCTAATTTTGCAAAACGATTCAACAACAATCGTGATTTTCTTTCAGAATCTCCAGTGTCAAGCAGATAAGCAGATAAATCCATTGAATCAGCAAGTATTCCTTCTTGTCGCATACGTTCTACTACTGATACCACCTCATACCTAGTCATTCCAAGAATATCTGCCAAATAATCTATACGAGATTCTGCATCTGCATCCTGTACCCTTGTAATATATTTTTGCGTAATCAATGACTTTATAACTCTTACAGCTTTTTCAACTTCTTCACTGTCAAAAAGAGTTGATTCTGTTATACGTTTACGAGCTTCTTCTACATTATCTACCGTTATTCCAGTAGCATATACATGGGGAACATTATTTCCTCTAATTAGATATCCGGCTTGTTCCAAAGCTGACAAAGCAGTTCTTACTCGAGTTTCAATATCTAAAACAGAATCATCCCATCCAGCCTTGCGTGCTATTTCCAATGCAGAACAATTAACTCTTGTTCTCTGTTTTGTCATTTGTTTTACAGCTTTCCATACTTGTTGGATTTCGCTTATACTTAACTTTGTTTGATTAAGTAGAACAAAATGTTTATCTAAATCCTCATCACTATATAGTACATAACACTTCGCATCAAGATTTGGATCTCTACCAGCACGACCTGCCTCTTGAACATAATTTTCTAGAGAATCAGAAATATCATAGTGTATAACCAATCCGACATCTTTTTTATCAACCCCCATACCAAAAGCTGAAGTAGCGACTATAATACGTACTCTATCACTCATAAACGCATCTTGATTGGCTATTTTATCTTCAGCATTCATTTTACCATTAAATGGAAGTGCTTTATAACCATCACGTGTTAACTTTTCAGCCAACTTCTCTGTTCGCTTAGTTCTTGAAACATAAACAATTGTAGGACAAATCGATTCTGATATCAATGATCTCAACTTTATATATTTATCTTCATCTGTTTCCGAATGTATAACACTATATCTAAGATTAGTTCTAGATGCACTAGAAGCAAATATTTCCAAATTAACATCTAGCATATTTTTAAAATAATCACAGATATCTTGTATTACTTTCTGCTTAGCTGTAGCTGTAAAGCACGATATAGGTATTGGTTTCTCCAAGCCTTTTTTCTTTTGAAATTCACTAATAAACTTACCTATATACAAATAATCCACTCTAAAATCATGTCCCCATGCAGAGAAACAATGCGCTTCATCTATAACAAAACGCACTATATGTCTTGCTAACAATATTTTCTCAATAGTGTTAGACCTTAACATTTCTGGAGCAATATATAACAAAGATGCATCTCCATCAATTACTCTTTGTATAGCGTGAGATCTAGTTATAGGATCCAACAAACCATTGATAGTCACTGCACCTGCGATACCTCTCTCAGCAAGATTATCCACCTGATCTTTCATAAGTGATTGCAGCGGAGAAATAACAACTGTCAACCCATGAATAGATTCACTAGACATCAATGCAGGCAATTGGAATGTAAGAGATTTTCCGCCACCTGTTGGAAATATTGCCAATAAAGATTTATGTTCTACAGCTGCTTTTGTTGCATTTTCTTGAAGAGGTTCTCCTTCATATGTTCTAAATTCGTCAAAACCAAAGAATCGCTTTAGACTATAATGAATATCTAACGTCGTATTGCAATAATCACACCCTTCATTACATCGTGTAAAACGTAAGATTTTAATAACCGTTTCCACATAGGGAAAATTATACAACACCCACGCTGGAGTTATAGATCTATGATCTGAAGTATCAATCAAAGCTAAAGCATATGCCAACTCGCATGGATATTCTTTTATCAACAATTCTAAATCTGCATGTTGACAAATCTTTCCTGAATATGTATTCCGTATTATATTTGGTAAATCATTATCATCACATTCTGCATCTACCATAGACAAAAAACCATAAAATTCTATACGATCCTTCAATAAGGATGCAAAAATAATCTGTTTTTCTTTCTTCAAAAGTTTCCATTGTGAAATTTCATCCATGAGTAAATCTCTAGACTTCTCACAATCGTTGACAGGATTATTTATTTGATCAGTCTGCAATTTATCATCTTTAAGCAATCTATGGTATGGTCGTTCTGGAAATAATAATGGAGAAATATACAAGGTATCTACTGACAACCATCTAAATTTCTTTTTTCCAAACAAATAGTTTATATCATGATGAATAACATTGTGTCCACAAATATAATCAATACCTTTTAAGAAATCAATTAGTGCATCTTTATCATTCTTGTGGAAAATCGCTCCATCCCATCTTATTGCACCTATATCATGAAGTCTATGATCTTTTACGCCTACTTCTGTATCTATAAAGGCGAAGTGTGATGCATCCAATCCTTCGTATTTTTTCAAAGGGTTTCCTGTGGTAATGGTATCTATGATTTTATTCCATATAGACATTGTTGACACTCTTTATAATTTCGCAAAATTACGAA
>JAGHSX010000109.1 GCA_018065645.1 Candidatus Scybalousia scybalohippi | reverse complement strand
GAATCAGCTCCTTTCAAAAAAATACCCCCATGCAATTAAGCACAGGGGTGATTAAAATATATATTTAACTCTTTATGTAAATAGGATAACATGAAACAGATGTTGCTCCAGACGATGATGAATAAACATAATATGGAATTGTAACTAAATTTGAATGCATAACAAATAATCTATATGTATCGGTTTTAAAATGCCAACCTATAAATGTATATCCTGACTTTGTAGGGGCTGTTGGTGCGTCTATTGCTCCCCACCCAACTGTACTAAGAGATATATTTGAAGATACTATAGGTTTGCCTATGAAAACATTTGAATTGCTGTTTAATTGTTCAACATCATCACTTAAATCTGATATAATGTTTGTTGCCATATCGACACTAGATTTTAAACTGCCATATATTTTAATACTATCAACAGTTATACTACTGTCAGAAATCATAAAAACATATTTTGAAACACCTGCAGGTACTGTTTTTGAAATTTCATTTTTATAAACTGATTGTACTTTTGATATATAAGAACCATTTTCATCATAATAAGCAATCATAGCTTTTGTTGTTGTCGTTGGGGTAATATCAAATTTAATATATATCTCGTCATTTTCTTTACAGCTAATAGGGAAGCTTGATACAAAACCTGTTCGTTCCACAAAATCATTTAATGTGCTACCTGATTCGGTTGTGTAATATCCAGGTCTTAACATGCACTTATTATATTTTACAAGATTGATATTATTAACCTTCTCATTTACTTTATTATGAGCAGTAACAACTTTCTTTACATTCTCTGTATTCTGATTAACAGCATCTTTAATGCTATCACTTTCCATATCAGAATCTAAAGAAACAGCACCATTCGATTCTACATAAATAGGAACAGCATATGAGTTACCTAAATCTGCCTTTATTGACGTAATGTCATCACCAACATAAGTTCTAACTGTTCCTATTGTCGCAAGTGTAAAAGCAGCGTCATCAGAATAAGGCATGAATTTATACTTCACAGCAGGTGTTGGCACTTCAACAAATGTTTTATTGCTTATATCTTTGTAACTAACAAATGTGTTATCACTTTTATAAAACGCAACTCTAACTTTAGTTACAATATTGTTATCAGCAACAATTTTAACTGTTTTAGCACCATCACAAGACTGATAATTTGCAGAAGTTGTTCTTGCCGAATTTGGTGTTGTTGTTCCATTTGTACCTAGAACTTCAGCATTAAAGATACCATCAAACTTATTATCCAATCCGTAATCGTCTAAACTGTCATTTATCTGTTCAGTTTCCTCTGCAAGAATCTTTACAGATGGGATGTATGGCTCGTAATCGGTCGCAACAGAACCTTTCTCGAGTTGTGTATTGTAGTCCAAAGGAGATACTGTATCATATATTCTGTAAACAACTGTAACATATCCATCAGACGATTTAACTGTTCTAGGAACTCCGTTAGACACACCATTTACGCCTGTAGAAATTCCACTTGTTACATTTCCACTTAATAGGAATAAAGCTGCATTTCCAAGTAATGGGGCTGTTGTTGACATAGTAAAAGTACCATCACCAACATAAATAGGTTTATATGTGCCACTAATTTCTGTTGAAATATTTTCATATTTCTCGTCAAATAAGTTTTTACCACCATGAGTATCACCGTAAGACAAATCATTTAAAGCCGAATTTAATTCATCTATTTTTTTAACTGAGGTATCAGCATTACCTAATGATGTCTGAACAGAACTTGCTAAATCTGTTTTTGGTATTCCTCCACTTGGTTTTGTATATTTATTTTTCAATGTATTCAATACATTATCAACTAATCTCTTAGTACCCACTTTATCAAGATATTCTGTTTGTTTCAAATTACTATCAGCCATTGAAAATTACCTCCATAAATGTTTAATTTAAAAAAGGAACTGCCAATGGCTGACAGTTCCAAATTTCTTATGTGTTTAATTATGCAAACATTGCATCAATTTCAGCTTCTGTAAGTGCGGCCATGTCTGACTTCTTAACGTAACCAGATAAATCCATCTCGGTTGTGCCAAGCATTTCAAACTTGCCATTTACCCAAATGTACTCATCATATACGTTAGTTCCTTGACCAGAATTAGGGATTAAGTAGATTGTACCCTTAACACCTGTCTCTGGAAGTACACCACCATCTGGAATAGCATAATCAAATGAAGTGATATCCTTAACAGCATCAGTAATAGCTGCAGTAGTCTCATCCTTTGTATATGCATCTGCGATTCCGTAACCTGCAAGAGTTGTAGCCTTGTCAGCCTTACCTGCTACCTTTGCTACCTCTGCAACTGCATCATCATCGTAATCATTTGTTGATAATCCCTTACCATCAACCTTGTCTACTTTGTTTCCAATAGTTGCAACAGCAGCCTTCTCATCGTCTGTATAGCTGTTCTGTGACAAGCCCATTCCTGCTTCTTTGTCAACCTTGTTCTGAATCTTTGCAACTTCCTCAACTGCAGCGTTGTCATAATCGTTAGTAGAAAGACCCTTGCCTGTCTCTTTGTCTACCTTATTAGCGATCTTAGCAACTTCTGCTACGGCTGCATTATCATAATCATTGGTAGAAAGACCTTTTCCTTCAATCTTATCAACCTTGTTGGCAATCTTAGCAACCTCTGCTACAGCCTCGTCTGTGTAATCATTGTGGCTTAAGCCCATTCCAGAAACTTTATCTACCTTTGTGTCAAGTAAATCCTTTACCTTTCCTACTGTGTAAGATAAGTTCTCCTTTGATACATAGTTGTACAATACATTTACGTCTGCCATAGTGTTTTACCTCCTAAAAATATATTTTTCTTTGGCATATAAAAAGCACCCACATTTTTGTGAGTGCTTAGAAAACAGTATGTATTCATACTGATATTCCCTTATTCAAACATTTCATCAATGTCCTCATTTGTAAGGTGCGCATCAACTGAAACTGCACCTGTTTCTTCCGCTGTTGGCGGTTTTTCGTCTTTTGCCCATTCTGGTACATGTGGGTCAGACTCTAAGTCTGCAAGATTTATGTCACCAATCAGTTTTACACCATTGATTGATGGAAGATTAGTCAATTTCTCATAATCTCCAGTCTCAATTGGTATATCTCTTTCGTATACTACATCCATCCTAGCTTTCAACTTTGTTGCATCAGCCATTTGAAATCACATCCTCTCGTAATACATCTACGCAATAGTCATATAGAATATCTGTTGCTACTGCTATATCATCGTAGTAAATGGCTCTTACTTGTGCCATAACTCTACCTTTTCTAAGTTTCAATGTATCTTCTTGTGTTAACTTGATTCTTAGTTTTCCTTCGTCAACACTTACCTCTATATCATTGTTATCTCGATTTATTGTGTAATTACCTTGCTTGATTGTTATATATATTGCTGTTACCTTTTCAAAATCTATATTATCTATTGTAAAAATGACTGTTGGTGTTGTTCCTCTTCTAAACATGTCATCCCTCCGTATCAGTAAATAATGAATCAATATAGTCAACTGGAATCTTATCTACGTTTACAGTTTCAGCAATATTTCTGCATTGTTCCATGTAGTACCTTGAATTGTCGTAATCTTCATTTTCTCTTATTCCACTTTGACCAATTGCATATGATTGAGATACTTTTGCATTATAATCTGATTCGCTTGCAGATTGACTTGACGATTCTGAACTTTTCTTCGCTAGTGCTGATTCTGCTTTTAAATCTGATAGATAATTAGGTTGAATCATATCGTCTGTAATAGAACCTTTGATTACATTTGCTTTTACTTTTCCATTTTCATCTACTGAAAATCCAATTGTATTTGAATCTAAAAATTCGTACTGTGAAATCAAACTAGATAAATCTACTGGTTGCTCTGTTTTATCAGGCATTACAATGTATAAGATTTGCTTATTTTTGTCATATCTATAATTAACTGCTATCTTCTCAAGATTTGTATCAAATGTCTTTGTTGTACCATTTTGATACGTGATTGTTATAACACCTGTATCATCTGTGATATCAAAGTCTTTCAAACTAAGTAAGAGGTCTGATTGATTTGCCTTTGTTGAATCAAACGAAACAACCCTATTGTCAATCTCGTTCAGTGCATAATCCATTTTATTAAGATTGCTTTGATTCAATGGTGTATTTGTGCTTGGCTCATTTAACCAATTGATTCTTGCATAAGTTTTATCCATTGTCTGTTACACCTCCTCGAGTTTTGACATTAAAAATGACACCTGCTCTTTCAAGGTGTCTATTTCTTCTTGTTGTTGTTCAATTTTCTTGTATGCTTTTTGAATCATGTGCGTGTTTAAAGATATAAATTCTGAATATCTTAAACTATATTCATAAACAACATTACCATCTTTATCTAAATCAGGTTCTTCAATAGGATTTCCATTATCATCAACACATGGTTTCATTTTAACATCTTTGCACAATGCTGCTAAGTCCATCGGTGTAATTCCTGCATTTATAGCTGACTCTTCAACTTCTTGTGCAATCAAACCAATATGTTTTCTGTCACCATCTTTAAAAAAGTATGTTTTTGGTTTTAAATCAAAAAATAATTTTTCATACTCATTTGATATATCAGATAAATCTCTTTTTTTATTTATATCAGATGTGTTTATTTCTGAATTTTTGCAATATATATTTGACCACCTATAACCAGAAGCACCACATGATGTTCCAGCATCAGATGATGGGCATACAGCACCTTCAAAATATCCTCTTGCACCACCTGTTGAACCAGTACCAACACATAACTTTCTATATGGCAAAGAAGCAAAAGACAATGACGAACCTATATAAAATCCATTACAATTACCAGTAATATCTCCTGCGCTATCAAATGCAATTTCTGAAATAATAGCAGATTCATCTGTATTCATTCTTGCAATACCAGAAAAAGATATTCCGTCTGTTGCACTTATTATTCTGAACATTGATGATTTTGCAACACCTCCAGATATTTCTGTTTTATACAAACCATTAACAGATGTAAAAGTAGAACCATTGATTGTACCACCATTAATATTTTGACCTGAAATAGTTCCACCATTAAGTTGATTACATGATATAGTTGAAGTTGTTATTGTATCTTTTGTTATCTTAGTAATCTGTGCTGTTGTAGGTATATCTTCTTCATATGCCAAATCATCAGGTATATCTTCTACATTCCCCCATGATATTGTTGCATTAGGTCCCATCTCTACATTTTCACCAACTACAAGATTATCAATTGTAACTTTATTTGCATCAATTGTTCCTGTTGTTATGTTAGAACCATTGATAGTTGTTGTTCCAGTACCTGCCAAATCATTAAATTCAACAAATCCTGTAAGTACAATATTTCCTTGATCTTCTGATATAGGATTTCCATCGTTATCAATAAGTTGAATTGTGATTCCAGCTTCTTTATTACCTTCTTCAACAGATAAAATAATACCTTTAGCAGATTGCGAAATTCTGCTTGATAATTCATCTGTTATTTTTTTGAATGTGTATGTTGGAATTGTTTTAAATAACGCAAGTATATCATTTACACCATCATCAAGAATTAATTCTACAGAATATCCATATCCATTCATGTTATCAAGATATACATCTCCTACTTTTAATTCGTCTGTTTTTTTGTAATAATATGAATCGTTATATTTACCATCAAACCAACTAGTGCCATAACCATATTCTTTTACGTTTATTTCTTTGCTAACATCCCATGTGTCTTGACTTTTTGAAACTGTAGATGTAATCTCATCAGCAGTTTGTACAATTTGACTATTTAATCTATTAGTAATCAATTCTAATTCATACTTTTTAAACCATGACTTATTTTTGTATTCATAAACAAAGCCTGTCTCCTGGTCTAAGTATAAATCATTGTTTAATGCTGTCTTTTGCCATTGCTTTATGTTGTTTTCAGGCATTCCAAAGTTGTAATACTTAATATAAATTGGTCTGCCATCTACATATTCATACCACATTTTCATTGTTTTAGATACAGTGCTTGTGATACTATCTGCAGCTTCTTCAATGCTTGCATCTAATTCAATTACTTGTGCTTTTAATTCATCTATATCTTCATTGATAATTTCTTGCCAATAATATTCTTTTGTAGATTCTAAATACATAAATCTATAAGATTTACCTGTATCATCTCCACCTTTATCATTGACACGATAAATAGAACCAACATTTTCCTTTTTTTCATTATCATCCCAAGATGTGTATGGATAATTATCCAATGTAGGAACTTCTGAACCGCTATACTTATTTACTTGACCATTTAATTGATTTTGTAAATCAGTTGTTTTCTTTGACTCAAGTGTAATTGCATCTGCATTTTGTTGAATCAATGTTGTTGTATTTTCTTTGAAATCATTGTATTCTTGCTCAAATCCGTCTAACTCTCTTTTGAACGAATACATTTTTCCTTGCATTTGCTTATATTCAGTGCTTACATCTTGTGTAACTTCTGGTTGCCATTCATTTCCATTAGCTTCCACTGTTGTAAACATTGCCTGTATGCCGTCTATTTGCCTTTTTAAGACATAACTTTCAAAACAGTTATCAATTATCCTATCTTCAAGAATAATTCTGTTATTTAGGCTATATTGCGTTCCTAATGTTAAATACATTCCACCTTGTAACGTAGTTGTGTTAGGTCTGTATACTATGTTCTGCATTGCATTAAGCAGATTTCTGCAAACTGTTTCTAACTGTTCTTTACTTAATCCATATAGAAATGTATTTGCTACCACGTTATATCTATTAATTGTTGCTGCTTTAGGATTATCACAAACAACACCTAAATCATCATCATTAACTTGAATAGAAACGGAATTGATAGATTTTACATCATAATCTTCATATTCACATTCTCTATATAATGAAATTTGGTTTTCGTCTCTATTTCCACCTCTAGGAAACAAATCATTTGAAGGATAAAGTGTTTCAGATGGATACAAAGATGATTTTTCCATGCTAAAAAATTCTAATTGTCCATCATAATTAAAATGACCAAAACAAGCATTTATCTCTAATAATTGTTGCAAGAAATCTCTTGCGCTTAATGATGTTGGTTCAATATTCTTTGATATTTCAAGATTTCCATGAATAAACTCAAAATCTTTAACATACTCAACACCGATATACTCACAAAGCATATCCAAAATTGTATCAACTGTTCTTGTTGTTTCTTTTGTAGGAAATAAAATCGTATTATACCAATTTGATATATCTACATCAAACAGAACCATATAATCTGTTGCTTTTATGATTCTGTGTCTTCTGTCTGCAGTTCTTTCTACATTTGTAATGAAATATCTACCAAATTTTAAAATGGCTTGCATTGCCATGTCATCATTAGTCAATACAATTGTGACATCCATTCTTGCGCCATCTATATTTTCGATAAAATCTGCAACCTTTATTTCTACAATAGCACCGTTGCATTTTCCAAATACCAAATTGTCTTGATCTATCAACGACTCTTCTAAATGAAATTCTTCTTGATATATTTTTGAATTGTCAATATCTGAAATTTCATGGTCTGGAAATGACAATATTAAGTTTTTGCTAGTATAATCACTATTCATCAATTCTTTTATTTTATTTGAGAATGTCATATACATTTACCTCTTAATACTTAATAAATTCTATATCAGTACTGTCATACAATAACTCGCCTTTTGGTGAATTAGACTTGACTCTGAAATGTGGTTCAGCCATATAAAAATCTCCTGTGTCGTATCTGTCGTATTCATCGTTGTAGTATTCAATTCGCAAATCTCTTCTTTTTTCATTTGTCATGAATGAATGCAACTTTTTAAAGAATGAATTTTTATCTGACATATACATTGGTGGGATTGCAAATTTTAATGATGCAGATGTATGATCTACAGGATTTCTATGTAATAGTCCGTTTGCATCGTAATATGGGTCTAAGTCCATTACTTTATATGGTGCTAAATCTGTACTATCCACAAACATCAATGACAATGGTAATTCCCAAGTCTTATTATCTTTTATGAACTTGATATAATATCCTTTGAACGCCATATACATTCTCCTACTCAACAAAAAAGCACCTAGACATTACATCTAAGTGCTTGATTATTATTGAAATGCAGGTTTTCCATTTACCTGCTTATATCTATCATTATAAGTTTTTACAGTGCTTATAATATCTTTATTTGATACACCTGTTTCTTTGTTTACAATCTCTGTTATTATTTGAGACAATAAAGCATTTTGTTGTCTTAAGATTGCAATTTCTTGTTGATTTCCACGATATACTGCACTAGCAATACCATCTGTAATCTGATTATTATTTGCTACTACTGATTGACCATTATCAAATCTACCCATGATTTCGCCTTGCGATGCTCTAAACCATCCATCTTCCGGAAAACCACCTGTTGCAAATGTTGGTACTTTAGCAGTTATATTAACACCTGGAATCTTATTTATTGTAGGTATCAATGAATTGATTTTGTTTGCTAAACCATTCCATGCAGATTTTAGTGGACCAGTAAAACTATCACTAAATGTAATAGATATTTTCTTTGCCTTTTCAGAAATACTATTCCATACTGACTTAATTTTATTAAGCATTGATAGTGCAGTTCCACCAGAAAAAGAAATTGACAACTTCTTTTTCCCTGTTTTTATGTCTTTCCATGTTTTCTTGATTGAATCAAGTTTATCAGCACCAACTATATTTGCTGTTATTCCAATAACCCAACTCTTAGCTTTTTCTATTATTGGAGCAATATAAGTGTCGTATATTTCTTGTGC
>JAGHSX010000003.1 GCA_018065645.1 Candidatus Scybalousia scybalohippi | reverse complement strand
AAGTTCATTAAGAAGTTAGTACCACAAAACGCAGAAGAATATAAAATGTTACAGAATGTATTTTCTGGTGGATTTACACACGCTAACCAATTATATTCTGGTAAGCTAGTAGATGAATATATAGAACATTATGATTTTGCTAGTAGTTATCCTACTGTTATGGTAGCAGAAAAATACCCTATGAGTAGATGGTATTACAATGGTGATAACACATTTCCAGACGAGTCAACTTTTGAAGATATGGCTTATATATTCAGACTATCGTTTAATCAATTAAACAGTATAAGTTTCAACACATATATACAAGCTAGTAAAGTAACTGGAAAAGGCTTGTCTTTCGATAATGGTAGAATATTACACGCTGATACATTAGAAATGTATATGACAGAGCAAGACTGGATAACCATTAAAAATAATTATGAATGGGAAAGTATGGAAGTTTTGGAAATATACAGATGTAGAAAAGATTATTTACCACGTGAGTTTGTAAGTTATATACTGGACTTGTACGCTAATAAAACAGAGCTAAAAGATGTAGAAGGTCAAGAAGAATTATACTTACAAAGTAAGCAATATATCAATAGTATGTACGGAATGAGTGTTACAGCTATAGTACAAGCTAACGTAGAACTTGACGAAAAAACTGGTGAATGGTTTATGCAACCACTAACAAAAGAAGTAGTAGAGCATAAGCTACAGCAATTAGCACACTTCAACCCAAGAGAAAAAAGATATTTCTTATCATATAGTTGGGGTTGTTGGGTAACAGCATACGCAAGAAGAAACCTCTGGAAGTGTATAGAATCGTGCGACTCTGATGTACTTTACTGTGATACAGATAGTATCTTTGTAAGAGGTAAACAAGATTTTAGTTGGTATAATACAGAGATAACAGAAAAGCTACGAAAAGCGTGTGAGTTTAATCAATTAAACTTTCAAAAGACAAGACCTAAAACACCAAAAGGAAAAGAAAAACCATTAGGTGTATTTGATAAAGAAGATAATTGTATTCAGTTTTTGACATTAGGTGCGAAACGATATTGTGAAAGAAGAGAAACAGATGGAAAGCTACATCTTACTGTTAGTGGTATCAATAAAGAAGCTGTAGCTTTACTGAATGACAATATTGAAAACTTCCGTGATGGTTTTGATTTTGACAAGGATAGTGAATACGTAACAAAAAAGTTGTGTAGTTATCTTGATAACATACCACCAGTAACTTATCCAGACGGATATAAAAGTAATTACAAGTATGGTATAAACCTACGTAGAAGTGGGTACTTATTAACAATGACAGACGAATACAAAAACTTGATTAAGTATATGAACTATGATTTAGATGATATACCAGAGCAAGTAGTAAATCATTTGAGAGGTACGTGGAATGGCTAAGAAACAATATTATGACATAACAAATTTATTAAATACTAAAGCCCAGTATATGATGTTACTAGGGCAACGTGCTAATGGTAAGTCTTACCAAGTAAAGAAAACAATGCTAGAAAATGCTTATAGAAACCATAAATGGTTTATATATCTACGAAGATACAAAGCTGATATAAAAACTAAAGCTGTAGAAAATTACTTCAATGATATGCCTATAGCTAAGATAACAGACAATGAGTATTCTGGAATAATAGCGTGGAATGGTGCTATATATTTCAGCTGTGAAAATGACAAAGGTGAAACAGTCAAGGGTATGCAAATAGGTATATATTGTGCATTGAATGAAGCTGAAAGATATAAATCGTGGGCTTTACCAGACTATGATATAGTAGACTATGAAGAGTTCATAACAGATTCTGTATATCTTGATGAAGAACCAAGAAAACTACAGCAATTTGTATCTACTGTAGCAAGACACAATAAGATAACAGTATTCCTTGTAGGAAACACACTTTCCAGAGTTTGTCCTTATTTTGCTGAATGGTGTCTTGATGGAGTATTAAAGCAAAAGCAAGGAACTATTGAAATATATCATTATCATTTAGAAGATAGTGTGGTTGATATAGCTGTAGAATATTGTGCTAATGCTAACTTTGAAAATAAAATGTTCTTTGGTCAGACAGCTAAACAGATTGTTACTGGTGAATGGGATACTGTGGAAGTACCTAAGTTACCAAGAAGTCAACAAGAATATGAAAAGGTATATGAAGTATTAGTAGAATATCAGAAATTCCAGTTTGTTATAGAATTACTAATAGAACCTATAAATGGTGGTATGCTATGTTTTGTATATCCTTTTACTGGTACACGTAAAATACTGAGAAAGATAACAGAACAGTTTAGTGACAATCCATTTATATCAGCTAGACTAGATACTAGCAAAAAACCAGAATATATGATAAGCGAGTGTTTTAGATTAAACAAAGTGTGTTATAGTGACAACTTGACTGGTAGTGATTTCAAACACGTGAACGAAACATTCAGAATAGGTAGTTTAATCAATTAAACAAAAAGGGTGGCTATTAACCACCCTTTAATTATTAGATTATAAATCCAGAATGTAATATTCTATCAAGCTCATTCTTCTCTTGCTCTGTAGCATTTATACCATCTAAGTGAATATAATCAACTTCTGTATATCCACTTAAACTTCCTAAAGGCATTGTTATATTTGACATATAACCTTTAAATCCTTTGAAGTTAGAAGGTAAAGACTGAATAGGTCTATGAATTATTACATAAGGTGTAAGATGTCCTAACGCACCATAGTTAGACGAAAGACTACCACCTCTTGAAACAGTTGTCTGTTTGCCAGCTACAGTATTAACACCAGACGCTATACTACTTATAGCTCCGTGTGTACCACCAAGCACACCACCAGTAATAGCACCTTCGACACCACCTACCATACCACCAGTAATAGCTCCACGTAATGTACCAGTTCCAACACTTTCAAGTACACTAAGTATTGACTTCATCATTTCAGCTTTACTAGAAGCTGTCAAAGGTATCTGCATAGCTATGTTACAGTTCCACTCATAAAGAACTTGATTTTCACACTTAAGAGAAGCTACAGCACAACCACTAAGAACATCACAATTATATTCTAATGATATAGTCCTATTCATAACATCTTCTGTTTTAAGTGTTTTCATACCACAAAACGGAACGAACATTTCTATTGTAGTATAAGGTGCGTAGTCTAAAGCACTTCTCCAGTTTTCTTCAATTCTAACACTACCACAATGTACAGCCATATACTGATTACCTACAGAAGGTGCTGAAACTCCAGTGTTTATATTACCAACTGTAATATTTAAAGAAGCTCCAGTAGAAGGTGCAAAAGGTAACAATGCTAAAGATATTAAAGATTCCATAGGGTTACTGTTAAGTTTTGCTACAGTATCTACAAAAGCATCAGACCATAGAAAAGAAGCTAAACTTCTAAGCTGTGATAATGACGGATTATAGATTGATACTAAACCAGTATTGATAGCACCCACACTAGGTAAGCTAGGAAAGTCAACTGGGTCACCAGTACCAGTAGGGTCATAGTGAGTGCCACCACCACCACCAGGCTGTGATGGGTCATTTTCACTAGGGTCAAGAGTTGGGTCAATCTTAGGGAAAGGATTAGTTCCATTACCTCTACTATTTAATTTCTCTAACCATTCGTCAAATTCAGTCTGAGTGGTTATTCTAACACCCATAAATTCTTCTGTATAATCATCTCTGAAATCATCTTGTAATACATCACCCATTAAAGATATAGGTGTATCTACAAGATAAGGCTTAGTAACCACCCACATACCTTCTGGATAAATAGGTGCGTAAGTATCACCTTCTATAGGGTCACCAATTTCATCAACATCACAATACGTAACATACCACCACATAGGTACTTCACTAATATCTTGCCATTGGTAAGGATTATATACAGTACCACCATCAACATATTTATGACCTACTAAATGGTCTGGTGTTCCGTGGCTTAAATCTGATATAGTTCGTCCGAACTTATCTTTATACACAATAGAATGTTCTATACTCCATTCATAATAAGTACCAACTGTCTGTACTACTTTATAATATATTGATACTGATACACCATTACTATAAGTGTATAAAGGTAATTCTCTTATTTTATCTGGGTCACTAGAATCATACTCAAATTTTAAAGGTATTCTATTATTAGTATCTGGAAATACATAATGCCTACCATCGTGATAACCAGTTGTGTTATAACCCATAACACCTTTCATAACACCATTTTCTTTAGTTGATACATCTAATGTATAAGGATAATATACAGATGTTATAGCATCTTCACGTGCCATTTAATCACTCCCTTCTAATTACCAGATACTGTAAGTACAAACTGTAAGTTTTTACTAAAACCAGTACCACTAAAAGCCTTAGTTACTATCTGCTCTTTATTCAATACTTTGAACTCTGGGTCATTCAGATACAAGTTATATATATTTTCTTGTCTACGCAATACAGCACTTGTACTCATTAACTGGTCAGCCCACGTACTTAACACATCTGTTTTTAACTTTAACATATACAAGTTAGCTCTAAGAACTATAATATCTGTTATGAAGTATTTTCTTCCTAAGTCACTAATTTCAGCATAATTATAACCAGTAAGGTTAGATGTAGTACCTATAATTACGCTAGGTGTGAAAACACTACTTTCATCTTTAAAATCAAAATTGAATGAACTACTACCACCAGTAAAAGTTTTGTGCACTCTGTTATTTTCACTATTAGTAGTTTTAAGTGTAATGTTCATATGTACTCCTCTCCGTTTAATCAATTAAACAAGTAACAATTCTTTTGAAATTTCACTAAATATGTATTCATAGAAATCCCACATAGACCAGAACTTTTTATGCTTATCTAACATATCAGCACCCGTTTGTACACCTATGTTACCTATTCTAGTAAGTGTATAATCCTCAGTTCCAGTATTGTTTAACTGGTCAGATTGACTACCCTTATTAAATGTAGTGCTATCAGTTCTACTACCTAAATTAGTTGTGCTATGATTATTATTCTGAAAACTTCCAGAGTTATAAGGTGCTACTTCATCTGTTACTGAATTAGACTGACTACCTACAATATCACTACTAGAATCTGCACGCTGTCCGTAAGTGTTAGAATCATTAGATGTAGTGTCCTTATCCATTACTTCACGGATATTATAGCTATCTAATAACATATACTTATCATCATCAACAACTTATACCCTAAATAATTCAGAATACTTCTTATCATTAGCTAATAAATGATTATAAACATCATCAATAAAATTATCTGTTATAGTAGTAATATCTTCATCATATTCTTGTAAAAAATATCTAAAACTTAAATATTTTCTTCTGAATAGTCTATCATATCTTTCACTATTAAGTAAATATTCAGCCCAGAATGGAGCGTTATAGTTAGATAGTAATTTCTTATTATTACTTACAGAGTTTTTATACATATCATTAACTGTTTTTCTCATTTTCATCACTCTCCTCTAAATGAATTTCAGTTGCTGTATCGAACTGTATTCTTTCATTTTCAGTACCATAGTCAATTTCTTCTGCTATATGTACAGACCAATTAGTACCGAACATATTGTTTACAGCTTCTGCACCCTTCTTTCGTTCTTCAATCATATCTGAAAGATTAAGAAGTAATAAAGAAGTATCAGCTTCAACTTCTGCTTCTACTGAATTACTACGTTTTTCAAAAGCACTTCTAACACCTATATCAGAATAGAAACTCTTTAATAGTTTTTCTCTGGTTGACACAATATCCATCAAACCTTGAGCTGTCTTTCTATCTGTACCAAGATACTGTAAGCCTAAATTTCCAATATCAGTAACAACACCATACTGTCCGTTGAATATCTTACCTTGATATTCCATTATAGACTGTTTCTGTTTTTCTGTACTAGCTACTGGAATACCACCAGAATCTCTAGCGTTAACTAATGTATCTACAAAAGTTACTTCTGCGTGTGCTAGTAACATAGAATAGTGATGTACTAATTCATAAGTAGGATTTCTTAAACTATTGTTATTGATAACTACTATGTCTTTGCCTACAGTTCTCTCACCAGAATATATAGGACAACGCACCATATACTGTGGTTTTTCATCTAAGTATTTACCAATACCAAAGAAATGTCCGAACATAGCTGTAAGGTCTTTTTCTCTAGGTAATTTAGTAATACCACAATGACCTTGTAAGATTAAACGCTGTTCAATCTCTTTAGGCTTAACACCTTTTATTTTATTATTTTCAATAGTGAATGTGTTTTCCCATACAAATAGTCGCATAACTCTTTCAAAAAGATTATCTCTCCAGTATTCATAGAATTTACTGAATGTAGTTTCTTCTCTGAAAGCTTTACTAATTCTTCTACCATCTTCACTATCTATATCAATGTAGTCATTTAAAAACATAATTCATACTCCCTTCTAGTTAGGTATTTTAAGAACCTGTCCTATATAAATAACAGTATTCTTTAAATTATTAGCGTCATATATTCTTCTCCAGTAAATACCATTACCAAGAAACTTTTTAGATATACTCCATAGTGTATCACCCTTCTTAACAACATAAGAACGAGCTTTATCTATTTTAGCTTCTTCTTTCACTTGTGGTGGTACTGGTGCAACTGTCCTTCCAAGAACTATATCATCATATTTAATTAAATCGTAAGCTAGTACATAATCCTTATATAATGACATTCCGTAGTTAGGGGCTGTAGCCCAACCATCAGCTTGCACATTAAGACACGCTGTACAACTATCTAATTCACCGATTAAATTAGAATATCTCTTATAACCAGTAATAAAATCAAAATAGCCTTGCATACCTTCTTCAAAGTTTTTATAACTTCTGAACTTAGCTTTTACAGTAACATATTGACCATTCTTAAATTCTTTTGTGTTATATTCTACAAAATCACAACCACAAGTTTTAGTCCATTTCATACCAAAGAAATTGTAATGATACTGTCCTAATCCTTTATCTTGACCGAACTTACTTTCCTTACAAGCTTGTGCTATAGCCATTGATGGAAGAATCTTATATTTTGGATATAGTTTAATACACGCTTGTGCTATATTTTCAATAAAACTCTTTTGTGTTTCTGTCATTGTTTTCACCTCTCATTTAATTGATTAAACAGAAATGGGTGACCATTACAGCCACCCACTCCCTTAAATTATATTACATTAGTCTGCTTCCATTACTACAGTAATAGTAACATCAGCATCAGATGTAGGCATATAAGCGTACTTATTATTAGCTACCTTTGTAAGTGCTACTCCATTACCATCTTCAATAGTGTCTACGTGGTAACCACTTGTAGGCTCGATAGTAACATAGTTAACACCACCTCTGTAAGCTACTGAGCTTGATACTGTAGCTGTTCCGTTCTGGAACTCAGAAACAGCAAATGTACCAGACTCACCAAGATAGAATACAGTAGCGTTAGCGTGTCCATCTACAGCGTAACCCTTCTCAGCTTTTTCTCCGTGAATGACTACTTCTGAACGTGGGTTAATCATTTCCCAAGAACGCTTATTTCCAAAGTAGCAAGCTACATTCTCTACATCGTGAATGAAACAGATAATACCAGACTGTGCGATAGCGTTTTCTGAAATATCATCATTCTCAATGTTGATAGCTGAACAATCAGCAAAATCAAAATTCTTACCAGAACTCTGCCAGAATGGTACTTTTTCATAGTTAGGAAGTGCAACTAATTCCTTGTGGAATGTATCAGACTGTAAGTACATATCAGACGCACTAGCAAATTCTGAAAGCATTTCTACTACCATATTTTCACGTGATGTGAATGTTGAGTAGCTTGCCTTATTATATGCTGTACTCATAATACCCATATTATCAACTGTACGATTGATTTCCTTTGAAGCAAAACGTAAGAAGTCAGCGTCTGTCATAGCTTCAACTGGTGTAAGAAGTTCATTGAACTTTGCGTTGTACTCAGCAAGTAAGTTTCTAGCCTTACCACCTTCTAATGAATCAGCCATAGCTGTGTTTACAGCAAGTGCTACGAGCTTCTCTTCTTCTAACTTGAAAGAGTTTTCAATAGCTACATAAATACCATCAATAAATGAAGCCATTGATGAAGGGTCAAGGAAAGCTGTCTTAATCTGCTCAATAGGTCTTATAACCTCAATAGACCAAGTACCCTTACCACCAAAGATAAGTGCTGATACTCCTACTGTACCTTCTACATCAAATGGTGACTCTTGATGATAAGCACCAGTTTCTGAGTTTGGAATATTCCAAGTAGGGTTATCTACAGCGTCTGGCATTTCATAGTAAACCTTCTGAATGAAAGCACCATATTCGTGTTCATCACGTAAAACACTTCTGTGTGTTCCTTCATATGTTCTGATGAAATATACTGTCTTTGCTAATCTATTTACCAATGACTTGAAGAATCCTTCATAAGCATTGAACTGGTTGATAGCTTTACCAAGTGATACTATATCTGTAGTATCTGCCTTTGTTACTCCATAGTTTTTTCCTAACGCATCTTTTACAGCGTCATTTACGATTGTTGAAATCTGTTTTACATCATAAGCCATTTTTTATAATCTCCTCTCTTTTTTTAAAATATAACTACTTTAACAACAGCATTAGCTGTGTCAAATAAATTCTTAATACTAGATACATATACAGACAAAATAGGTTTATCTGCTGTAATAGGTACTGGATATGTATCTTTAGTATAAGAACTTGAAGTGTCCACCATTAAAATTTTATTAGAATGATATAATGATATTCCACTTATTTTAGATGGTGTTACTTTTTCTGTATCACTCGGTAGTACATCAGCCATAGCTAATCTACCTCTATCAAAAAAGTTTTCATCAGCGAATCCATACACTATACATTTCTTACCTATAAATTCTGATAAATCAAGCCAGCCACTAACAACAATGTCACTTGCATCAAAATCATATTTGTTAGAACTATTCAAATAAAAAGGTGTTAAATGTATAGGGATTTCTAACTCATTTGATGTACTACCACTACTAAAATTTACCCATTCACCATTAGGTGTTTTATACTGGGCTTGACCTTCTGGTGTTACTCTAAATTTAAGACCACCTAAATCACTTGAGCCACCTTTAATTTTTCCTTTATAGTCGACTTCTGTTTTCTTAACTCCGACTCTTCCAGATTTTAAAGCCATTGTCTACACTCCCTTCTTTACTATTTCTTTTATAACTTCTTTTACTTCTTCAATAGCGTTTGTAGAACTCACAAGAGCGTCTGTAACTTTTTCAGTAAGTGCAATTATCTTATCAGTTGTACTTTTTGAGTATAATGACAACGCAATTACACAAGCTATTGGAAAACCAAAATTAGTTATAATGTCAGTCAGTATCGTTACTGTTTCCATCTTCTCCCCTTTCTCCAGTTTCAACTACAGTATCTACTACAGTTTCTTCTACTTCAATACTCTCCACCCTTGTTTCCTCTTCTTTGTCTTTGGTCGGTGTGAATGTTTCTACTGGAGTTTCTACCACACGTTCTACTGGTTGTGTTGGAAATAACTTTGAATACATATCTGAGTTAAATCTCATACC
>JAGHSX010000037.1 GCA_018065645.1 Candidatus Scybalousia scybalohippi | reverse complement strand
AATTATAGTTCAGTTTCATAGTTAGCTGATGATTTAAAAGTCACAAAGTAGACTTTATGTAAAGTACAAAGAGAAACAAAAAAGTATTTAGAAGAATATGTTAACACTAATTTTCAACCTGCTATTGATTAACTTCTTTATTGTCACAATAGTAGATTTTTCGGATTTTCCCGATTCAGCTAAGAAGTGTATTACATTTATACTGACAAAAGGCAAGATTTCCACAAATAAGTATAGATTCCATTTAGTAGATTGTTCATACTGTATTACCTGGTGGTTCTCTTTAATCTATATTTTATGTATAGGACAGTTTTGTGTGCCAGCTGTAGTATTATGTATTGCGAATGCTTTAGCGACTTCCTTGATGGTTCCTACTATTAATATGGTAATGGACATTTACAAGACGCTGATAAATATAGTATAGAGTATATTGACAAAAATTAACAAATTATTATGAATAATAAACAGTACAAGAAATTAACCAAGTTTGAGGAAAGCCTTAAACAATCCGAAAGTGGATATTATAGAGCACTATTATCTACTGATGTGAATGAATTGGCTGATGTATATGAAGAACTTGGATATACAATAAGCAAAAGTAACAGAACCTGTTCACGTTGTATATTAGGCATGTTACAGACCTTAGCCAAAGAGTATAATGCATATGCAACTAAGCTTAGTCAAAGAAAAACCACAAAAACTAATAATAATGAATAATGGGAAGATATAAGAAAAATGAAAACCCATATGCGGTAGAAATAAGTAAAGCAGAATTGACCACAACTGCCAAAAGAGCTGTAGTAGCTGAAATGATTATGCAAGGCAAGAAGCAGAAGGACATAGTGCCAGATTTAATGCAACGATGGAACATTGATCATAAGCAAGCCTGGTCACTCTGGAGACAAGGATATTCATTCCTTTATTTATACAGTAATACTACTAAAGAAGAAGCGAAAGCCCTATCTATGATGAGACTAGAAGAATTGTTTTAGCAAGCCGAAGAAGATATGGAATTAGCAAGAAAAGATTTTTATAATATCCAATTAAAGAACATTGATATGCAGAACAAGACTATTGGCCTGTACGAAAAAGAGGAAGCTGCTGTCAATACAGAACAAACATTTAACATAACTTTTGGTTCAAAACCTGTTGAAAAAAACCAGAATGATTTACATAAATGAATATAAACTTTGATATAGAATTGAAAAATTGGCAGAAAGATGCCTTATAGCTAGTGAATACATATTAGCACGATATATGTGTTATTAAATCTCCGCGACAAAGAGGAAAGTCCTTTTTTATCGAATTTTATGTAATTAAGTATGCATTAGAGCATAATGGATCCAGAACATATTATTTAAGTGTATCATTTAAGTAGTGTTTAAAGGTAATGGAAGAACTAAAAACAGTATTAAAAGATGCTCCTTTTGTGGTCAAGATTGATAACGCATCATTGATAATCAAATTTATAAATGGAAGTTTTATTTACTTCATTTCAGCAGAACAAGATGAGGATAAATTGCAAGGTAATAGTTGTGAATTATTGATAATAGATGAATGTGCTTATATTGTTGATGATATAATTTTCACAGTATTGCCTTATACGAATGTTTCTAGAGGACAGGTAATATGTGTAAGTACGCCCAGATTTAAATAGGGAGCGTTCTACGACCTTTATTCAGATGGGTTGAATGAAAATATTCCTGATGTACATTCGTTGGATGTGTGTGAATATGACACATCAGACATGATTAGTGAAACACGTCTTGCTTATTATAGAAAAACATTGCCATCAATGAAATACAAAATGTTTTATATGGGTGAATTTGTTGATGGCGAAGGTGAAGTATTTTAGGACTTCGGTAAATGTATTGGTGTTCCTAATGAAGAAGATTACAAGGATGATGTTTATATTGGTGTAGACTGGGGAGCAGCCACTGGAAATGACTCTACTGTTATGACTGCTATTACCAAAAACAACGTAGTATTAGGTGTTAAAGGATTTAATGACATTGGATCCACTGATGCTATTGATGAAATTGTTAAATTTGCGGAATAGTTTAATGTTAAGAAAATTGTTGTTGAAAAAAACAGTATAGGTAATGTGTATTTTGACATATTGAAGAAAAAAGCCAGACAAATAGGTAAATTATGGAATATTGAAGCATTTACAACTACAAATGACACTAAACTTAATTAGGTAGAATATCTGTAGGTATTATTTCAGAATAAACAGATTGTTATACCAAATAATGAGAATTTAATAAATCAATTAAGTGCATATGCCAGAACATTAAGCAAAACAGGTAAACAAGTTTTCAATGCTGCTAAGAATGGGCACGATGACTATGTTATTAGTTTAATGTTAGCAAGCTGGGCAGCCAAAACAAACAAACCTAAAGTCTCATTTTAATTTACAAAAATGAGCTAAAATTAAATTTATTATGAATTATGAAAGACGTTAAAGAATGGAGAGACATAACAATAGGACAATATTTAGAAATGCAAGATATTTCCAATGATGGTTCATTAGATGATATGTAGAAAATGACTAAATTAGTGTCTATTGTGTATGAATTAGATATTGAGGAAATACCAATGAGCCAAGCATTGGCACTTATGGACGACATAAAGAACTTGATGAACTTGAAAATTGAGCCAGAAAAGTTGTAGAAAACATATAAGGTTGGCAACTACACATGCAAACCAACATCATTTGATAAGATGTCAATGGCTCAATTTATGGATTTTCAAGAAATGGCCAACTCTGGAGAAGAACATTTAGTAGATACAATTGCTGTATGTTTGGTTCCTAAAGGTCTAAAATACAATGTTGGCTATGATTTAGATGATTTTAAAGAAGACATATTGAAATTACCAATAATAATTGCACCAACATTGATAGATTTTTTTCATCAGGGGTTAAAGAGATCTTGGCAGCGTTCCCTTCGCTCTTTAGCCGGTCAAACGATATTGAGTAGGGAAATGAATTGGAAACAGAAGAAAACGGTCTTGAAGGCGATTCCAGTGATGAATCAGGCTTTGGATTTTTTAACTATGTAATAAATTATTGCCAGATAGCTAATACGCCATTAGAGGATTGTTTTGATGTGAATGCGATGGTTTTATTTACAACTATATGTTGGAAGATAAAGCAAAATGAAATAGAAAAGAAGCAAATACAACAATGGAAAGCAACACATTAATAAATGATAGTGAATTAACATATTTAGCTAGATAGTTACTGGCTAAGTATAAGGAAAATTTATATGTTGAAGGTGTTCCTGCTAGTGGAAAGTTAACTACTGATGCTGATGCATATATCAAAGTAGAAGGAGAACACGTATGTGTGTATTTTTCACTTCAGGACTACTGGAAATATGTAGAGTATGGTAGATAGCCAGGTGGTAGATTTCCGCCACCTGATAAAATAATGCAATGGATCAAGATTAAGCCTATTGTTCCAAGACCAGGAAAAAATGGCAAAGTTCCATCATTAAAACAACTTGCATATTTGATAAGTAGAAAGATTGTTGTTGAAGGAATTAAACCAAAAAATGTGTTAAGCAATACACTTAGAGAAAATGAAAATACATTAGTTTCAGCATTTGCCAATAAGGTCGCTGAATTATTAGAAATAGAAGCAATAAATATTATAGATACACTATGAAAACATTAAATGATAAAATAACGTTTTAGACTACATTTCCAGCATCAACTGTAGACGAGACAAAAACATATACAGTAAATTATGATGGAAATCCAATATTTCAAGGAACTGTATTTGTTCCTAAAAGTGATACACCACAAACTATTGAATTATGTTTAAATGACATATTAAAAACAGAAGTGGAGCAAATGATTATATTGGATGAGTACAATAATGAAGAATATGATCCTATTAGAAGTTATACCATCAATATAAACGGAAGAACATATTCAATTGGTGATGTTTTCTTGGGATATTTCAACAAGCTACATAATTATTCTACTCGTTGTTTGTTGACAAAAACCCAAGTTGCTTCTGTCCCAGCTAAAAGCTAGTTAGCACCAATGCTTCAAGGAATTAACAATTATCCATTTGACGATGTCAAAACCCAGAAATTAGACTTATATCCAAGATATCCATTTGTAGGTACTGACAAATTAAATTTTTCTCAATTGTTTAATGTTGGTTCAAACCACGATGAAATAGAATATGGAATGATGGACAAAGATGGAAATGTTTACATATGTGGTGGTTTTAGCCATAATAATTATGTAGACAATGTGGTTTGTCCACTTGAAGACATGATAGACAGTTTACCTGTTGTTCCAGGAAAAAAAGATATAGTATTGCAAAGTTCTGTTATTGGCACTGAAAAGAAAATAACTGGTAAGAAATTATGGTTAATTTCCATTGACGACCAACACGTGTATGATGACCAGGGTATTTGGGAATTTGCGGATGCATTAGGATATGACCGTTTTTATTGCGAACACTTCTATATTCAAAATCCAAGTTCAGAAGCATTGTATTTCATTTTTGAAACTAATGATCCACAAAGAGACATTGTTGATGTGGCTAGGGACACTATGGGAACTGGTTTTTATTGGAATTATCAAGAAATAAGTCAAGCTGAATTGGTTTATCCAAAAATGATTAATTATTCAGGATGGCAAGGTGATAGAATATATATGGAAGATATATGCAACAGTATTTTGAATATTACTATGGATCAAGCATTAGAATGGGGACTAGATGAAGACCAATATAATGTATGGTTAACATATAAGAAATATAGAATATACAAGAAAGAACAATTAGACAATTTTAGAACATACCTTGATAATGATCCAGTGTCAAAGAGGTTTGAGGTGTCTTATTCTGAATACTTTGATACTGATAGTTTTGGGTATGATACCGAAATGTATTATTCAACATATAGAGAAGAAACACTTCCAGCACATATTAAAATTGGTGAATTTGACGAATGTCCAGCAAAATACTATTTGCAATGGATAGACAGATATAAAGGCGTTCAATGCCAACCATTTAATGGAAAATCCGCTGCATCAATATCATATAAGGTTCAGAACATAACAAATAGATATAATGAGAAACGTCCTGCATCATTTGAAAATACATATACATTTGACTTGAATACAGGATGGTTAACAGATAAAGAATATCCATTATTTGAAAGCATTTTTGTGAGTCCTGACTTGAAATTATATGACACAGAAAATGATATATCATATAAAGTGATAGTTGTTGATAAACAATTTGTCGAGAAAACATACAAGAACCAAAAAAAGATGTTTGGGTTCAATATTAAATTACAAATAAATACTACAGAAAATATCTTGTACTAATTATGAAGAATACAATTATTTTGAAAATAGAAGGTTAGACTGTTGACATGACAGATGAAATTACTTTTTCTATTACAAAGCAATTTAAAGAACTGTCCAACCCTACCAATATTATCAATGACTGGAGTAAAACCATAACTATTCCATTTACTGCAAATAACAATAAGTTGTTTGGACATATTTATGATCCTGATAGAAAGGTTATCACTTCAGAAACTGAAAATATTGGACTATATTTTGACCCATCTAAAAAAGTTGACTTCCAATTGTTATGGAATAATAGTTTAATGATGGAAGGATATATGAAAATGACTTCTATAGAGAAGGGAAAAGGATATAATGTTAATTTATTTGGTGGACTTGGAAAGGTGTTCCAGGAGTTAAGAAAACTATCTCCTACGTTAACAGAGACCATTACTGATGAGAAATATTTGATATATCCACTTGGAATGGAAGGTTTTTATCTCAATAAAGAGAACATTGGACAAAGTTGGGAAAATGCCAGAAACAAATACAGAGAAATGCCATTAACAAATATTATTGGTTTTACACCTACTAATGGAGGATATTACGATTCCTTTGATAGTAAGACAATTCAAATTGGTTCTGGTTCTCAAAATACAAAGTTCTACCAATTTACGGATGTATTAAAAGAAACACGCAGATATGACAACACTATTTATGATATAGATAGTTTAGTTGGTGATGGCTTACTTCCAAGACAAATATGTGACTTCCGTTCATATTATTCACAGCCATATATGTTTGTGGATGAAATGTTCAGTGTGTTATAGGAAAAATGTGAAGAATTAACTGACTATACATTGAATTTAGATAGTGAATGGTTTAATATTGACAACCCATACTACAATGATAGTGTTATGCTTCTTAAGGTTCCAGAGCACAATGCACAAGCACAGAATACATTTGCTTCAAATTGTGAATGCCCAAGTTCATATGATGCCGCTGCTACAAGATGGGGTCAAAGCAATATTACAGACTTGAAGTTGTTGACTATGACTTTGGATAATATTCCTGGTGTTGTATAGGACAACAAAATTATTGTTATCAATAAGAATTAGACTTTAAGTGTTAAATATTCGCTAGATGTGACTATACGACTTCAGGTTGATATTACTTCATTTCATAATATTGCACCAGGAGCAGGTTTATTTATTGCTGTTGCTTTTGTGGATCCTAATAATGATACCAATTTTGTTAGAAGTGGAGATTATGTGTTTATCTCAGAACACAACGATTGGCCAGAAAGTTATTATGACGCATATGACTATTTATACAAAATTAAAGATAGTGAGTGGAAACAATATGTAGAAATAGGAGGAATTCCTAAATATGTAGGAGACTTGACACAAAGTGACTGGAATATTATTAACAATGACAATGCTGGAAAATGGTATAGAGAAGTGACTATGCGTATTACTGGTGAAGCCGCATTAAAATATTACAAGTTTGGTGCAAATGCTAAAATGCAGGTTACATTGGCTTGGGTTAGAGACAGCAGTGGAAATGTTATTGACTATGGAGCTATTCCACAAGGAATTTATTTATATCCAGCTGTTAACAAAACATCTATTATTAACTATGAATTGGCTGCTAATGACAACCGTTCATTTGATTATGTTACATTTAATGAATTATGGGACAATGAATATAATTTCTTTGACCAATGTTTGAAATACACAAAGATGTTTAATTTAGTATGGGACGTGGATGAAATTAACAAGAGAATAAACATATTACCATTGTCTACATATTTCAATAATGATACAAGCATAACAGACTGGACACATAAAGTGGACTTTGACAACAACTACAAGATAGAACCATTGATATATGACACAAAATACTATAAATTAGGTTATGGAGATAGTGAAATTGGTTTAGGCGAAAGCTATTCAAAGAAATATGGAAATACGTATGGCGATAAAATAATTGACACTAAATACAATTTTAATGAGGAAACAACCAACCTAATTGAAGGTCTAAAATCACCAATTATTAACACAACTAATGTGTTTGCATGGCCAGATATGTATGCTGCTAATGTATTATATAGACAATGTATGGAACCAATGCTATGTTTAGCAGACAATGACAACAGTCCAGTGAATGGTTTTGGATCCTTCTTGTTCTACAAAGGACTAAAATACTTTACAGACCTTGGACGTTCTATATGTTTAAGTGATGATACACAACAAATGTAGAACACACACAAATATACATATATTGAAAGCAATGCATCTGCTGGCGGTTTGCAAGTGACTAGATATCCTTGGTTAGATGTTATATATGAAGGAAATGGATATAAGTTAGGATATTACTTTGGACAGCCAAGACTAAAATATGATGCTACTACAGACTACAATGGAATGAATACAATTTATGATATTTGTTGGGAGAATTATTTGAAAGAATATACATCATCAGACAACCATAAATTAACTGCATATGTATATTTAACACCATCTGAATTTATCCAATTTAAGTTCAATAAAATGGTTAAAATAGGGAACCAAGTTTATGTAGTTAACAAGATATTTGACTATAGTTTTGGAGAAAGAACAAAATGTGAATTGATACGTGTCAATGATGTCAATAATTATAGATATATGAATATGCCTGAGCCTGTTCCACCAACAGCTACACTAGTTTTGAATAATATGGCAGCGGCTGATGCATCTTCTCAATTATGGTGTTAGATAAATACTACTATTGAGAATTTCAACAAAGACAATGTTAAAATAATTTATAGTGATAGTAGTCATGGCACGTTGTCAGTTTCATCAGTAAGTTCTTGGGGAACAAATGGATATAGAATTTTCTTCAATTAGACTGGCTTCTCTGGAACTAAAAGTGGTTTTGTCCAAATTACATATTATAATAGAAGACAAGAAAAGGATATTGTATTATTAACTATTCCTTGGAATATTTCAATAAGCCAGACAGATGACCCTGTTATACAAACAACAAATGGAAGGTTCTTGGTTGATTCTGTTAACGTTGCCGACTTGACTTCTAGTATGACATTTGCCGTTATGACCTATATGAATGGAATTACACAAGCCAATTTTGAAATAGAGAAAAAGACTGGCGCTGGCACATTAACAGTGACATAGTTCTATAGAACAAATAACAACCCTGTTGTGACCTCTATTACTGTTGAACAAAGTGGTTTTACTAATGAAGGAGGTTCTGGAAATTTCATCATCAGAATAAATGGAGAAATTGCTGCTAGAATTCCTTGGCACATTATACCAGCAAATATTAGTTCATCAACTGGTTCTGGAAAAATTGACACAACCAAAATAACAGGAACATCAATAGAAACTGGCAACAAGTGGGAAGACACAATATTTAGACGTGGTGACAAATTGCTAGAACTAAATGAGAATAATGAATTGGTTGAAACAGATAGCACTACCACACAATTAGGAGACATCCTGGATAAAGGAAATGGCCGCCTGATATTGTCATTTAATACTGATGAATTATCTAATGAAGGAATTATTATTAACACAACAGCGGTCAAATTATACAAAGATGGATATACTACTGGTGGTGCAATGAATGCACCTGAAAGATTCCCAACCGAAATAAACTGGGATGATTTTGAATTGGCAGACGTTGTTGAATAATTAAATGGACTATGGAAACATGTTCTGTAGTCCATTTAGTTTACAAAAGAAGCTATTCTTTAATTTTATTATGAAAAATATACAAAAATATTATGGCTATTGCACAATAGAAAGTAGTTGATATAGAAACAAGTGGTGCTACTAAATCGTTGGCAGAATTGAAAAAATAGATAAATGATGCCAAAAATGCCTTATATGAATTGACTGAAGGTACTGATGAGTATAATGATAAAATGCAAGAACTTGGATATGCACAAGATGAATTGAATAGTTTTATGGCATAGACTAGACAAGGATGTGCTGCGCTTGAAGGATCTTACAATGCTTTATCATATCAAATGAGTATTTTGAGGCAAGAATATAAGGCCACTGCTGATGAAGCAAGACGATCTGAGTTAGCCGAACAAATTAGTGGTATTAACGATAAATTAAAAGAAATGGATGCCGCAGTTGGTATATTTTCTCGCAATGTGGGAAATTATACTGGCGCTATGAATGATGTATTTGGTAAGTTAGGAATAAATGTAGGAAATTTAAGTCCAATATTTAATACATTTGCTAACAGTGCTGCTGAAGCTGGTGCTAAAGGAATGTCAGCCATGTCTGGTCTTACGGCTGGTGCTAAAGGTCTTGGAGCTGCATTAAAAGCATTGGCTGCCAACCCAGTAGGACTTGTAATAATGGCTATTGTTGTTGCTGTTAAATTATTGATGGCTGGTTTTGATAAACTGAAAGAAAGTGTCGCACGAAATGAGCAAGCACAAGACAATTTAAAGAAAGCAATGGCACCTGTTAAAGCTGTTGTTGATGTTATAAGAAATGCATTTGATAGTTTTGTTGAAACATTGACAAAAGTTGCTGCTGCAATTGGTTCTGTAGTAAGTGGAATAATGGAATTTCTTGGAATTGCTGATGAAGCCGTTAAACTAGAAAATGAAATTGCTGATCAAGAACAAGCTAATGATGAATTAAGACGTAAAAACATTGTGGAAAATGCACGTCTTGAATTGGAAGCATCTGAAGCCAGAGCTAAAGCTGCCGATAAAGAGAAATATTCTAATGAGCAACGTCTTGCATTTGCCAAAGAATATGCCATAAAACAACAAGAAATTGCGGCTAATAATCTTAAATAGGCTGAAGCAGAATTAAAATTGTTACAAGCACAAGCTTCTACTGGCAAGAACAATGCAGAAATGAATGATAAATTGGCTACCGCACAAGCAAAAGTGCTTAATGTTCAGACTGCGTATAACAACGTTCTTCGTCAAACTAATAAAGAAATTGCTGGTATACAAAAATCAATTGATGATGAAGCTAAAGCTGCTCAAAAAGCTGCCGCTGATAGAGCAAAACAGCGTGCTACAGAGGTTGCTAATATACGCAAACAATTTACACAAATGGTTAATTCGGTGTCTGATGATTTAATTGCTAATGAATACGAAAAACAACGTGTTCAAGCAAGAAGAAGTAATGAAGAACAATTGGCGCAATTCCGAGACATGTTAAAGAAAAAGGTTATTTCATTAGCTGAATATAATAAAGCAGTTGCACAGTCTAACCAAGCATTGAATTTGCAAATATACAAAATAAACAAAGAAGAACAAGAATATTTGGAAAACTGGGTTAATGGAATAAATTCTAATTTTAAGTCTGATGCTCTTAACAAAATTGAAGCCGAACGCATCAAATGGGAAAAAAAGATGCTTGAAGTTGAAGAAATGTATGCTGATGGACGAATAGAAAATGACAAACTTTATTGGAAAGCTAAAGAAGCAATTCAAAAAGCTGGTTATGCTGCACTTCAAAAAGTTCGTGATGAAGAATATATTAAACAAGAACAAGAACAGTTAAAGAAACAAACGGATGTTGACAATGCTATTACGGCCAATAGGCTGATGAATCTTGAAAAAGAATTTCAATTGAGAAATTTAACATTGCGTGAATACGTAGAACAACAATATAATGTTCAAATTGAAGGAAATGAGAAGTTAATTGCTGCTGAACAAGAATATCAGTCTGAATTAAATAGGTTAAAAGAGGAAGGCAAAATATCTAATGATGCTTACAATGCAGCAATGCTAGAAAGTAATAACATTCTTACAGAACTAGAACTTGCTAATTTAGAGTTGGTAAGATCCAAAACAGAAGAAATGAATGATGCTACTTTAGGTGCTCTTAGTACATTGATGGATACTATGTCTGAATTTGCATCTAATATATCTTCAATTGGTGATGGTATTAGTTCAAAATGGAGTAATGTATTTAGTAATATGTCTTCAATGGTAGACCAAGTTGGAGTTGCATTAAAAAGCAATGAAAAAGGTTTTAAGAAATGGGGACAAGTGGCTGCCCAAGCCTGTGCTGCTGTTAGTTCAATGTTTGGAGCATTGGCAGACGAACAAAATGAAAACAGCGTAGAAGGTTTTGAAGCTGCTAAAAAGTTAAGATATGCTGAAGCTGTATTTAGTATGGCATCTGGTATTATGGCAGTTTGGCCTGCTGCGATGCAATTAGGTCCTATAGCTGGTCCTATTATGGGTGGAATTATGACAGCAATGATTGCAGGTCTGGGTGCTGCACAAATTGCTTCTATTGCTAAAGCCAAATATGGTGATACTTCTGGAGGATCCAGTGCTGCTTCTCCAAGTTCATCAGGAATAAGTGCATCAATTCAGGCGCCTGTTCAATATAGTGCTGAAGTTGTACCAAATAGCATGGAAGGAAATATTCCAGAATCTAGGGTTGTGGTACTCGAAAGCGATATTTCAAGTACACAGAAACGTGTTAGTGTGGCTGAAAATGAATCTAGATATTAATGAAATAGAGGAAGACGTTTAATCTTCCTCTATTTTTTTCCAATCAGGATGCCATCTATGTGCATGTCCTGAAGCCATATAATGAATTTCTCCTTGTGGATCCAACCATTTAAATATTCTATTTCTATTTATTGCGCCTTTATTAGCTATTGATAATTTTTGCTTACGATTTTCTGTACATGGTTTGGATAATTTTTGAGACAATTCAACAGTTCCGTGTAATTTCATATGTTCACTTTTCGTCAAAAAAATAAGTTCGTTAGGTGATCTATGGAGATATAAGCCTAACTTTTTTAATTCTTCTTTTGAATAAATAGTATGTAGTCCATCATCACTAATTTCTATTCTATGATGACAGTGCCACATTTGTGTTTCGTCATTTACCGCTTTTTCATAATTTTCAATATTCCAATATTCACTACATATGTACTTAATTCCTTTACTTATCATATATAAATAGTCAATTTATATATTTATTATGATAAAAGTGAGATTTGTTTCACAATTATGCAAAAAATTTATGTAAATCAATATTTATGTTACCTACTTATTATATTAACATAGACAGTGAAGATTGCGGAATGACAACAATTAGTTTAGTTGAATCTCCTGCCATAGAAAAAAACTTCATTAAATTTGACACAGAACAACTTATTTTTTCTGATGAAGAAAAGCATATTGTATTTGGCCCAGCATTGCTTGCAGGCGTACCTATCTATAGATACAACCAAAGAATGGGAGAATATAATATAATTTTTTCTAAGGAAGTTATAGAACAAATAGTATTGAAATATTCTAAAGAAAAATTATGGAATATGGTTAATTTACAACATAATTCAGATAAATATACTGAAGATGCTATTATGGTTGAAATGTTTATCAAAGACAGCGCTAAAGGAATTGACCCTGTTGCATTTAAAGACGTTCCTGATGGGTCTTTGTTTGTTGCCTTTAAAATTACAAATGATGAGTTATGGAAGGACGTTAAAGAAAGTGGTAAATACCTTGGTTTTTCAATTGAAATTACTGGAGATTTAGAGAAACAGATGATGGAAAAAATGGAGATAAATAAAACAGATGATGAAGTAATTGATGACTATTTAAATGAGTTATTCAAGTAAATATAATTTTATTAAAAAGAACCTGTATATACAATGAATTTGAGACAGATCATACAATTAGCAAAACAAATTGAAAAGTTTGTTGAAGTTGAAACTAATAATGGCATTTTAATCATAGATGGTGATGCTGAAGTTGGTAAAGAAGTATATATCGAAGGCGAGGAAGGTGTTGCTCCAGCTGTAGATGGTGAATATATTTCCGAAGACAAAGTTATTGTTATTGTAGATGGCAAAATTGCTGAAATTAACGATAAACCAGAGGAAGTTGAAGAACCAACCGAACCTGAAGTTGAGGAACCTAAAGAGGAACCAGCAGAAGAAAAACCAGAGGAAGTTGAGGAACCTAAAGATGAGCCAGAAAATGAGCCAGAAAATGAGCCAGAAAATGAGCCTAAAGAGGAACCTCAACCAGACGAGAAAGACGCAAAAATTGCTGAATTAGAAAATCGCATTAAAGAGCTTGAAGCAGAAAATGCTGAATTAAAAGCTCAACTGGAGACAGCCAATGAAGCTTTATCACAACCAGTTAAAACTGAAACTAAAATGGCTAAAGATGCTCCAAAATCTAAAGTTATAAACTACTTAAACAAAAAATAAAATCAAAATTTATATATAAATTATTATGAAAGAGAATTTTTCTGTTAATGTCAGCGCTTTAGCTGATTACATTAATCAAGTTGGTTCAGGTGAAATCATCGCTAAGCTTGCAGGTAGTGCACGCACTATAGGATATTTAGCAACCCAAGCCGGTGTAAATGCTCCTACTGATCTTCACTTAATGGAAGTTTCTGGTGCATTTGGTGATGGCAAAACTTGTACTCTTAATGACAATACTGAATTTACATTCACTGATCGTCAACTTGTTCCTGCATTCGTAAAGCAAGAATCTGTTATTTGTGGTTCTGACTTCCTTGGCAAATGGATGTCTTATAACGCTAAGTTCACTGCTTCTGATAACACTCTTCCTTTTGAAGCTGCTATGTTAGATGCATTCGCTGAGAACGTTGGTGAGAACCTTGAAAACTGGATCTGGAATGGTGGATCTATTGGTTCTAAGAACTATGATGGTCTTGTTGACATCGTTGAAGCTGATGGTACTTAGGTTAAAGCTGGTTCTACTGCTGACACTTATGAAATGATTGAAGCCCTTATTATGGCTCTCCCAGTTAAGTCTGCTGCTAAAACTGAGATCTTCGTTTCTCACGCTACTATGTTGGAGTTGAAACGCGACCTTTTGAAACGTGACTTCCGTCTTATCGACCTTGGTGGTTTTGAGGACAAGAACACTATCAAGATGCCTGTTTATGATGTAACTGTACATGCTGTTGACGGTCTTGCTGGTAACGCTAAAGCTTATGCTATCGTTCCTGAGCACGCTGTTTATGGTTACTCTGTAGAAGGTGCTGATGTAGATGTTAAAGCTATCTATGATGACAGAACAGACCAACACATCCTTCGCGCTAAATTAGCTGTTGCTGTTCAAATCGCTTATCCTTCAGAAGTTCTTTACGCTGAAAAGGTAGACTAATTAAATAAAATGGAGGTTAGGAATACGCCTGACCTCCACTCTTAAAACTAGAAAAAATTATATCGAAATATATTATGAGTTGTTCAACATATTCTTTAAAAGGTATAGCAAGAGGATGCAAAGATTCTTTAGGCGGAATTGTTAAGGTATGGGTAGCAGGCGATTATGATACTGCACGTGCTGCTGTAACAGAAAGTGAAGGCACTGTAAGTATTAATAAAACTGCTGTACCTACAAACTTCAAAGTATTTAACTTCTTCAAGAATACTGGCTCAATGACATCAACACTCAATGTTTCTGAAAATGCTGGTTCTTCTTTCAGCACTGAGCTTGCTCTTGTGTTTATGAAACAAGAAACTGCAAAACGTCTTGAATTGATGGGCTTGTTTATGGGTCAAGCACTTGCAGTTGTTAAAGATGCTAATGGTAAATATTGGTTACTTGGCCATGACAATCCTGTTGAGGCATCCGCTGGTACTGCACAATCTGGTACTGCATCAACTGACTTAAATGGTTATAATATCACACTTCGTGATGATTCTCGTGAATTGCCATTTGAAATTACTGATGCTGAAACTATTACTGCACTTGAAGCTATTACTATTGCTTAATATAAGCACTCTGGTGCTTTTGCTTAAATAAACATTTGAAAGAGGGAGATTTATTCTTCCTCTTTTTTGTATAAAGTTCAAAAAAGTTTACAAAAGTCGCAATTTTATAATTTTATTCTGAGATAAATAAATAAAAACGCCTATGATTATAATGAAAGAACCTTCTATAATCAATATAGAAAAACATATTAGAATAGGAGGAAGTAAAGAATTTTCGTTGATAAATAATCTAACGAAAGAGGAAACAATATATCCTTTGGACATAATAGAAAAAGCAAATTATTATGAAATAGATATGACAAATGCTGTTATTCTTGATGGAGAATATACATATGTTATAAAATCTTCAAATCAAATTGTAGAAACAGGTTTATTGTTCAAAGGTGAATTGACTGAAGATGTTATAGAGCATCACATTAAAAATGAAATTTACATATATGAATAAAGAAAGAATTTTAATGTCTAGTATAAATGGTGATGCAGTAGATGCTCAGATTTTACAAGACAAAAAGCCAAGCACTAATACTGGCCAATATGTTCAATATGGACAGAAAAACACATATCCAAACTATCTTAATGACCTAGTTGTTAATTGCGCTGTGTTAAATAGTATTGTTAATGCTATTACTGATTACGTATGTGGTCAATCAATACAATTTAGTGGAGCTATTAGAGCACAATTAAATGGCAATAGAGGCCCATAGTTAAAGAAGATACTAAGAAAATGTGTCTATGATAAAATCGTAACTGGATCCTTTGCTGTTAAATTGACATATAACAGACAAGGTGAAATTGCCGAAATTGAATGGCTTGATATCAGAAATGTACGTTTAAGCTATGACATGGATAAAGCCTTTTATTGTGAAAACTTTAGCCAAGGTAGACGTGGAGAAATGGAAGTTTATAGCACATTTGAATACTTTGAACCAGGAAAAGATGATAACAATGAATATTCTTGTATTTACTATGATAATGGTGATGCTAGAGGTGTATATGCAGTGCCAACATACAGTGGTGCATTAAGAAGTATTGAAACAAGCATCCAAATAAGTAAATATTGGTTGAGTTCAATCCAAAACAACTTGTCTTCTAGCGCAATTATAAATATTCCTGGTAGTGATGGATATAGTGAAGAAGAAAAGCGTGATATTGAAAGAAAATTCCATAACAACTTTACTGGTGCTGAAAATGGATCCAACTTTATGTTAGCCTTTACTGCTAATAAAGAAGATGCTGTAACTGTTGAAAGAATTGCTGATGATAACCTAGACAAGAAATATGAGCAATTATCTAAGGACACCATAAAAAGCATTTTTACTGCATTCCGTATGCCACCACAACTTGGAGGATATGTAATTGAAGGATCGTTGTTCAATAAACAAGAATTCCAAGAAGCATTTGATTTGTTTAGTGCTACAGTTATTAAGCCAATACAGCAATCTTTGTTAAATTCATTCAATTATGTATTTAACGCATTAGACAGCATTGAAATTGTACCATTTAAAATTGACTAATTATGACTATGAATAAAGTATATTTTATATCTGAGAAAAATTTAAGAGCGCAGTCATTGATTAATGACAATGTTGATAGTACATATTTGAATTCTGCTATTTTAACTGCTCAAACTACAAATCTAAAAGAAGTGATAGGATCTACATTGTATAAGAAAATTGAAGACCTTGTTATTTCTGGTGACATCAAAACAGAGGAAAATGTAATATATCAAACATTGTTAGATGATTATATTCAACCATATTTGATAAATAGAATAATGAGTGATATATGTGTTCCTTTACACTATAAAGCAAGAAATGCAGGAATTGTAGTAAATGCTGACCAACATTTCCAATCTGCTAGTTTAAATGAGGTTGAATATGTTAAAAATTATTATGAGCATTTGTCTGTTTTTAACGCAAACCGAGTAATTGAATTTATTATAAAGAATAAAGACATTATTCCTGAATGTGATGAAAATTGGATAAAAATGAGCAGAAACACTACAAAATCACAAATTTATTTTCGCAAATAATGAAGACATATAATTACATTTATAAAATCACAAATTTAGTTAATTAGAAAATTTACATTGGCAAACATTCTACTGATAATTTAAATGATGGTTATATGGGTAGTGGTGTTGCTATTAAAAAGGCCATTAAGAAATATGGCATTGAAAATTTCAATAAGGAATATTTAGCTTTTTGTGATAAAGAAGAAAAACTAAATTGGTTTGAAAGGTTCTACATAAAGAAGTATGATTCTAAAGCATATGGATATAATATGACTGATGGAGGTGAAGGTGCGACTGGTTATAAATACACTTCAGAACAAAAGAAAAAACGGTCTGAATCCCTTATTGGAAATACTCGTGCTAAAGGACATAAACTTAGCGATATTTCAAAAGAAAAAATTGGAAATATACATAAAGGTCTGAAACATTCTGAAGAAACAAAAAAGAAAATGAGTGAAGCCAAAAAAGGACGGATCCCTTGGAACAAAGGAAAACATTTATCTGAAGAACATATAAAGAACCTATCACATCCAAACAAACCAAAACAAAAATTAACTTCAAATTAAAATGAATTTTACACAATTAATAACAGAAGTACAAAAAGTTGCACTGAAACAACACAATGTAAATAGTTTTTCTAGTGAAGACGTATATGAATACTGGAACCGTCCACATACACAATATGCATCTGTTAATATTGGTCTTGAAAGTGCTGATCGCACTGAAAATACTATTATATATAACTGTGTGTTGTATTATGGTGACAGACTATTGCAAAATGCTTCCAACAAAATAGCTATTCAAGATGATGCTGTTAAAGTATTACAAGGAATTATCTCTAATTTACCAGACGAAATTACATATTACACACCAATAAACTATACAATATTTGAGCAAGAATTTGCTGATTACATTGCAGGTGCATACTGTCGTGTTCGTCTAGAAACAGAATTTGACCAAGGAAACTGTTCTTTAGATGATTATATTGAAGAACTTAAAACACTTTATGTTACCGAAAATGGTATATTTAATGTGGCAGGCTATGACCAAGTTGAGGTACATGTTGAAGGTGGAACTGTTGAAGGCATAACAGAGGAAGAATGTAGAGAAATTATTGAAGGATACGACTTTGCTACCAAAGATGAAATCCCATCATTAGAAGGTTATGCAACAGAGCAATGGGTAAATGACCAAGGTTTTTTAACCGAACATCAAGACTTAAGTGAATATGCTAAAATTGTAGACGTTAATACTGCTTTAGAAAGCAAGCAAGACAAAGGTGACTATGCATTACGTAGTGAATTGCCAGACTTAACTCCATATGCAACAAAGCAATATGTTCAAGACCAAATTATTGAAGCTGGTGGTGTGACAATAGAGCAAGTTGATACTGAAATTGAGAATAAATTGGCAGATAAAAACTATGCCACAAAAGATGAAATTCCTAGTTTGGATGGATATGCTACCGAAAGTTGGGTTGAGAATAAAGGTTATTTAACTGAACATCAAACATTAAAGACTATTAACGGCGAAAGCATTGTTGGAACTGGAAACATAGAAATAGAAAGTGGTTCCTCAGCATATGTTATTGATGCCACACAGGATATTGGAGATGGTAAAACAGGTTTTTATATAACACAAGAGGTTATAGACCATTTAAATGATGATAGTAATCCTGTGTATATGAAAGTTAAATTTACATATATTAGCGGGACGAGGACCTATGAATATACTACGTTGTTATAGAAAAAACTAGGAGGTTCACCTATTGTTGTTGCTGAAGATGGAAAATTAAGAGGAAATGAATTTCCTCCATTTATGACCGTATGGAATTCAGGAAACAGCTATTAGTTCTACTTAATAGAGTTTGATGCTAGCTTATTCTTGACAAAAATTAATGATGGTGTTGATGTTGATATTACTGTTTAGGGCGGTGTCGGGTCATCATTTTA
>JAGHSX010000004.1 GCA_018065645.1 Candidatus Scybalousia scybalohippi | reverse complement strand
ATATTATCTCATAATAGATTAAATTGTATCAAAACAACAAACAATTTGAAAAATATTCAGAAAATATTTTGAAAAAAAGCAATATCTGCATAGAAAAAGGGCTAATTTCCGCAATATTTGCGGAGACAGGCAGGTAAATTTCATGATAGAATTGGACTTGAAAGGGGGAGAACTATACCTTTTTCGGAGTACCTTGACAATTTAATATGGCATACGAACACTTGTTCGATATATTTTCCAAACGGGCTTTTCGGTTGTTTTGTCAACAAAACAAGCCGTAACCGCAAAGGTAAAAAGCCCACTCCCCCAAGAGAGGGAAGAAAGAGAGAAAAGATTATGGAAAACGAAAACAAGAAAGAAATCATGGAGACCAAGGAGACTGCAAAGAGTGAGCTTGTAGAAAAGGTAAATACCACAGCCGTTACAACGGCGGATGAATTTGTAGACAACTACAAAAGAGTACTTGCCATCTGTGAAAAGGCTACTTGGGAAGTTGCAAAGGTTGTATTTGAAACTGTAAAGAGCCCCGATTTTAAGTCCGCTTTTGGAACTATTGAAAAGTATGGTGAGAAAATCGGACTTTCAAAGGGGCAAGTTTCAAATCTTGTTAAGTCTTACGGAAGAAAAGAGCTTTTGCACTCTATTGATAACGCTTATAGCTTGACCCAGGTTCAAGAGTTCAACGCTCTTAAGACGGATAATGATGTCAAGGCTTGTATTGAAGCAAAAGAGATTACCGCCGATATGACCTGTAAGGAAATACGAAAAGCTATAAAAGAGTGGGAAAATCCCGAAGATTGTGACGTAATCAAGGTAAAGGAAATCGGAGAGGAAAGCGAAACAACCGAAACCACCGAAAAGAAAGACGATAGAAAAGACTTTCATTTCGTTGACCCTGCTCACAACTTCTCTATCATGTTCAACATAACAGATAGAAGCGAAAATAAGGTTGTGAGGAGTTCCAAGGCTGATACAGTTTTCAATATTAGCCCTGTTCAGGCTGAACAGATTTTAAGGCTCTTATTTCCGAATGACTAGTTTTGTCAACAAAACTGCCGTAATCCGTTAAAGCGTGGATGGTGGGAGCAAGCCCCACCATACGGCATCCCCCAAGAGGGGAAGAAAAGAGGAAAAATATATGAATAAGACGGTTTTAGAGTGGTGCGGTATTACCTTTGAGATTATGGACAAGACCATGTTTTCAAACTCTGTAATTGAAAAGGATTGTGAAAAGATATTATCTAATTGCTATAAATCATTCAGTAAGCGGAAATTATCTATTTTTGATTATTGGAAATATTATATTGAATATAGAGGTTTTGGTGAATGTGGTATACATACACACAACGCACACTTTTTTACCATAGGTGGTTATATGTTTATAAATGGAATTAAAGTTGGTGTATATATCACTCCAAAACATAACTACATTTTCCCACTAGAGAGTGAATAACCATTGTAGGGCGGTGGATAAAAGCCACCGCCCTACAAAACCACTCTAATACCTACTATTTCTATATGTTTTGAAAACCTATTATTTCTATATGAATTGATAGTGAACATCTGTTCGCCACCGAACATCTGTTTGGGTAGTGGGCGAACATCTGTTCTCCTATCGTTTTATAAATATTATAATTCCCGATAAAATCGGGGGAAAGGTGGCTACCATGCCTAGAAAGAACAATGTGAAGAAAAATGAGGAAAAGGAGGTAAAGAAATATGACAATGGCACAGATTTTTTTTCTATTGACCAAATTCTAGAAGATGTGGAAAATGTTGTAGACAAGAAAGACTTTTCTATTGACCGCTATCAGTTGTCCAAATATGTGTATTTGGATATTTGCTTCAATGATGATGGCAATGATACAGCACAACTGAATGTATGTGGTGTAGCTGTTAAATGTCGTATTGTTAAAGCAAAGAATAGGAATAGAGAAGTTACTTATTTCCTGGGTCTTCCTTCTTATAAGAAGAAAGATGGAGATTATGCCGATTTGGTTATAATTTTCAATAAGGAAATGAACGAATGTATTTCTGAATTGCTGGAGAGAATTTACGGATAGTTTTGTCAACAAAACAAATTTATTAGCACCGCTATTAAATATAGCGGTGCGGAAAAGAGGAGAATATGGTAAATAAGTCAAGATTGATTTTTGGATTAGCAACCGTTACTAATAATGCTATTAAGAGAAAGTTTCCAAAAGAATCTGAGAAAGTAGATATAGACTATTTGATGAATATAGAGGATACTTCCTTTGACTTTAATTTAGGAATGTCGTTTGCGTACTTTCAATTATATGAAATTTTTGAAAATTTAAGGAAGAACTGTTTTAATATTGAAGATGTAGCTGGTGCTATTAGTGAAAATGAAATAACTCTTGAAGAAGGGGTAGATGAAATACAGGAAATTCTTGAATGTGACAGGTATGTAGCAACTATAATAGCTACTCAATTCAACAATTAGTTTTGTCAACAAAACAAGGGAAGGTGTCTAAAACCTTCCCTTTTTATTTAGAAAGGAGAAACATGGCTAAAGAAGGATATAGATATAACAGAGAAAAGATGAAGCTGGAAATATCTGATGACCCTTGGGAAAATTTGTTGTATGCCGTTATATATCAAGCGTCAGAAGATTTGAATGTTCCAACAGAAAGAGATAGTGCTATAAATTATTTGAAAACATTTCCATTAGGTCAATATATTTTAGAGCAGAAAGGGGTAGATTACTAATGGCAGATAGTGAAGCAAAGAAATTATTAAAGAAAGAATTGAAAAAGCTGGTTAAAAAGGCTAATCAGCGTTTAAGAGAATTGGAAAATCAAGGTATGACAAGAGGTTCTAATGCTTATCAGTATGTAAAGCGTAAAACTTATGATGAAGATAAAGCCTATGGTAAAACTCTGAAAGGGCAGATAAAATTCAGAACGAATGTTGGTTCAATGACTTATAATGAGTTAAAACATCTGAAGAAAGAAGTTTATAATTTTCTCAAAGCAAAAACTTCAACCAAAAGTGGCATTAAAGGAGTTTATGAAAAAAGTAAATCAGCATTTGAAGCAAAGACGGGTATTCATGTTTCTGATGAATTATATAGTGAATTTTATAGAGATAAACTTATTCAAACGGCTATTGGTTTATATGGTTCTGAACAAATGAATAATTTATTAAAGAAAACAAGTCAGATGGAAATGAATACTGAACAAGTTGTTGCACAATTAGAAGCACTTGGATTAAATGAAGATAGTGAAGAAACTGATGTAGAATTTGAAAAAATAGAAGAAACTTTTGATAATTTGTTTGTTGACTATCTAGTAAAATTTACGGGCGGTTCTTATGATGATGGAAATACAGATATGTTTGGAGATAGTGATTGGTTAAACTATCCGGATGATGACGAAGACGAATAATTTGTTTTGTCAACAAAACAAGGAAAGGAGAGAAAATGCTTAACGCCTACCGATATGTTCCTAAACAAGATTTTAAGATTATCAAAACACAAGGCAAGAAAGCAGATGTGTTGGAAAGATGGGTAGCGTTAGATACAGAAACATCACATAACCATAAAGAAAATGAAGATGAAGCAATAGGTTGGATTTATCAATGGGCTTTTAAGTTTGGTAATGAAGTTGTAGTAGGAAGAAAACCGACTGAATTTATACTTGCATTAAAGAAGATAAAGAAAAAATACGATATAAATAATCAAAGACATTTAGTAATATATGTGCATAATTTGTCTTATGATATTCAATATCTAAAGAATTATTTAATAGATACTTTTGGAAATGATTATAAAGTATTAGCAATAAATCCACATCATTTTATATCGTTTTATATAGCTGGGTTTGAGTTCAGATGTAGTTATGTATTATCGAATAAAAGTCTAGATAAATGGAGTAAGGATTTAGGTTGTATAAATCGAAAGAAAGTAGGTTTTGTCGATTATGATAAAGTTCATTATCAAACAGAAGAGCTAACAGAAAAAGATTGGGAGTATATGTTAGGTGATGTATATACGCTTGATGAATGTATAGAAAAACAACTTGCATTATATAATGATAACATATATCATGTTCCTTTAACTTCAACGGGATATATAAGAAGAGAATGTAGACGGAGATTTAAGGAAAATTACAAAGAAAATCATAAACAATTTGAGAGAACTAGATTATCAATAGATACTTATGATATGTTAGAATTTGCTTTTGCCGGTGGATTGACACATGGAAATAGATTTTATAGTGGAAAAACATTAACAATAAGTAAATTGAAACGATTGTTTGGTGATAATGTAGAAATAAGGCATAGAGATTTTGTAAGTCACTATCCTTCACAACAAAGAACAGAGGGTTTCCCTATTTCAAAGTTTGCGTTTTATGCAAGAAACTTCCCTATTGAAAAAGTTAAGAATTTGGTAGATGATTATTGTTTACTTATGAAAATAACAATAATAAATGCAGAATTGAAAGATAAAAGAATTTCATTTCCGTATATGCAAGTTTCAAAATGCAAAGAAGGAAAAGATGGATATATCAATTTTATTGAGGACAATGGCAGAGTTTTACGAATGGAAGGTAAAACAACGCTTTGTGTAACTGAACTAGATTTTAAGTGGCTAGTAAAGCAATATAAATTTGGTTCATTAACGATTGACGAATTATGGACTAGCAAGAAAGGAGTGATACCAAAATTTCTAATAGATACAGTTGATTATTTCATGCTATCAAAAACCAAATTCAAGTTCCTTGAAAAACAAGAGACTGATGAAGTAAAGAAACTAGATTATGCTCTTTCTTTAATGAAAGCAAAAAATGGTTTGAATGGTATTTATGGCATGAGTGCTACAAAGTTGGTAAGAAATATTCTTGACATGGCAATAGATGGAGAATGGACTGATATTGCCCCACAAGGAGAAGATAGAAAAGAGGCTCTTGATAAATATTATAAAAGTAGAAATTCTTTTATGTCTTATCAATTTGGAGTATGGACTACCGCCAATGCAAGAAATGAACTTATGGAGTTTATTGAATTAGTCGGTTATGATAAAGCTATTTATTGTGATACAGATAGTTTATTCTATATAAGCACAAAAGAAGTAGAAACAAGGATTGAAAATAAGAATAAAGCATTAAAAGAAAGAAGTGAAAGAATAGGTGCGTATATAGAATACAATACTAAAAAGGTTTATTATAATCAGTTTGCAGATGAAGAGGAGACGATTACAAAATTCCGTTTTCTTCATGCAAAATGTTATTGCTATGAATATTTAGAAAGTTTTGTCAACAAAACAAAACTTACTGTAGCCGGAGTTTCAGCAAGAAAAGTAATAGGATTAAATGAAAAAGATGAGCCAATTTTCTATACAAGAGAACAAGAACTTGGTGGCATTGATAATCTAAAACCCGATTTTACATTCATACAATGTGGCGGTACTAGATGTATGTATGTAGAGCATGAGTGCGATACTTTTCTGAATGATAACGGAGAAGATACAGAGTATTCAAGTAGTGCGATAATATTGAATGTAACAAAAACTTTAAGTAATGAAATTGATGCAAATATAGGATTGTTTGAGCTAGAAAATCCTGTATAGAAAGGAGAAAATATTATGTTGTTTTTGCAATGTATTTTTGTTGCTATTCTTATTGTAAGAATTATTGATGTAATAAATGATTGGAGGAATAAGAAATGATAAAATATATAGAGGGTAAGCAAGAAAATGGAGTTGAGATAGATTGGAAATTTATCAAAAAAGAGTATGAAAGGTTAAGAGTACCAAATGATGTATATTTAATTCCTTGGGAGGCTTTATTCAATGGAAATAAGTATATCGTTGTATTATCTGAAAGAAGTACGGGTAAGACAACTTGCTATTTATTGATTGGCTTATTACTGTTTAAGCATTATGGAATTGTTACTCAATATATCAGACAAGAGAACGACCAACTCTCACCTTCACACGCTATTAAGTTGGTAAAAGTAATAAAAGAATTTGATAATGGTCGTTATATTGAACAATTAACAGATGGAAAATACAACGATATAAAATATCATTGGAAAGCGTTTTATTACTGTAAAAGAGATGAAAAAGGAGATATAGTAGAAACTTGCGAAAATGAGATTATTCATTGTTTATCAATAGACAAAAACTTTGATTATAAGTCTACTTATAATGCTCCTTTCGGAGATTGGATAATATTTGATGAATTTATTGGTAAAACTCAAAGGGCTAATGAATGTGTATATTTTCTTGATTTATTATCAACCATTATTCGTTTGAGAATGTCACCGACTGTTATTATGATAGCAAATAATATAAACAGAAATTCACAATATTTTGAAGATTTGGAAATATCCAAAGAAATTCAGAATTTGAAGATTGATGAAAGCAAAGAAATAACTACCCCTAAAGGAACAAAAATGTATATTGAAATTGTAAATACAAGAAAGGATAGAGCCAAAAAGAGTAAACATAATGCTTTATTTTTTGGTTTCAATAATCCTAAACTAGTTTCTATAACGGGCGGTGGCACTTGGAGTTTTGAGAGCGTACCACATATTCCTACAAGAGACTCCACTTGGAGATGTATTGAAAATAGAGTTTATTTGGAATTAAATATGGAGTTGTTGCAGTTAGAATTTGTTGAAGATGAAAACAGAGGACAATGTTTAGAAATTCATAGAGCAACAAAAACATATCCCGATAGTATAATTCTTACATTAAAAACTCCATTGAAAACGAAAAATCATGTTTTCGGGCTTGGTTATGGTAAGATAAATAAATGCCTTACTAAAATGATTTTGCATAAAAAGTTATATTTTTCTTCCAATGAAGTAGGCTCTATTTTCAAAGAATACATTAAAAGATTTCAAGTAGAGAAAAATAGAATATAAGTTTTGTCAACAAAACAGGGTGCTTACGCACCCTGTTGTTTTGTCAACAAAACTATTTAATTATTACACCTTCTTTTAGCAGACTATCAAGTTCATTCTTTTCAGTATTTGTTGCAATAATTCCATCAAGATGAATAAAACGTACTTGCGTAAAACCTTTGCAATCAGAAAGTTTCTTTGTTACATTGCACATATAACCAGCGTGTTTTCCAAAATCAGCAGGTAAACTTTGTTTTAATCTTGAAATAATCAAGAAAGGTTTTTTAATTCCCATAAATCCAACATTCGCTGACATTGTTCCACATCTTACTACATCTGGATAAAAATTTCCGGCAAGTAAATTGTTTGTAGCTTGCATACCAGCACCTTCCATTGCAGAAACAGCTCTTTCAGTTGCTTTTTCTTTTAGATACCTTTGTCTTTTTGTTGTATCGGGTAAGGAATTAGCGTGTTTTGTTGCGGTAGCTGCACCCATAACGGACGCACTTGCATTTATTACTGAACCGAATACAGAACTAAAATCTCTTGACGATATTGGATAACTACTACAACAATTACCCGTAAAATTATACAATACTGAATTTAAGTCACCTCTTATAACTTTAACAGTAGCAATACAGTTTCCCGTCAATAAATCAACTGTATAGATAATTTTAATTTTACCTCTCATAACATCTTGTGGTGATAATTTTACAATTCCAATAAAAGGTAAATATAAAGATAAATCGGTTAGATAATCAATAGCACTTCCCCATTTTTCTTTAATATCTAATTCTCCACAATCAACTCTCACATATTGTTTTTCAACAACTTTTCCATTAACAAAAACACCTTCTGTCATATCTGATAGTGTAAAAAACCCAGCTTTTATTTCTTTTTCAGTTCCTCCGACATTAACGGGTAACATACAAAAAGATAAAATATAGTCCATAGGTTTTATTGCGGTATTTGCTAATGCGTTCATTATATTATGGCTCCATAAAGCATTTCCAAGATTATTCAACTGTGATTGTGTTAGCTGATATAAAGTCATAAATTGAGTTCCATTGATTGCATTACTGTTCAAATCGTCAATATTTGGCAAATCAATATCATCTGTTCCATCATCATCCCAATCACCTTTTCCACCACCTGTTTTAGAAGTATCATCTAAAAATCCAGGGGGTAAAGAGCCAGAAATACAATTATAAATATTTGTAAGTTGCTCTGCTGAAGGAAATCTACCTTCAATGCTCCATGCTATTAAAGAACCTCTCCAATTACTTGCTCCTACATTATTCCAATCAAAAATACTACCAAAATAAGCGTGTTTGAGTGTTTTGTCAACAACACAAAACATAACTCCTCTATGGTTATCAGTAGAACTTGAACCCGTTGATGTACCAAAATCATAAAGAATAGTGCCATTACTATTATACAATTTACGCTCAACTGATGTACCTGCGTGCCTAAAATATAAGCGTGAGCCATTTTCAAAATAAAAGTTAATTGTAGCACCATTTTGTGTTTCTTTATACCATTTACCATAACTAAAAGCCGCTGGATTAGAATTTATCATCAATTCATATTTAGAATATGGTTCATAACTACTTGAAGGTGAGCCTGTAAGATTAAATTCGATAACACTTCTATTAAAATATTCAGTTGGAACACTAATAAAATTTAATATTGGATTACTACTTATTGATAAAATACTTTTTGCTGCCATAATTCCTCCTTACTTATGTCCACCTAACATAGTTAAATAATAATAACCTGTTTCACTAAATCCACTTGGAAAGTCTCTTGTTAAAACTTGTCTATCTGCATATACGCTCCACTTATCATCATTCAGATATAAGTTATACTCATTTTCTTGTCTACCAATAACTCCTTCTAATTGCAAGATTTGTGCTTTGTAAGTCTCTAATACATCCACTTTTATTTCCAAATCATAGACATTAGTTCTAACTTCTATAATATCAGTTATAAAATAATATCTCTGATAACGGGGTAAATAACAATAATTATAAAGTGCAAGATTATTGCTTTCTGATACTATTCTAATTTTTGGAGATAAAACATCAACCTCTCCTCTCACACTTGCATCCGCAAGTGTGATTTCAGATTGTAAGGTTTTATTGATAACATTATCATCAGAAATATTCTTATATAATTTAATTATCATTCTATTACATCCTCCTCACAATATGGTTCAAAATAAATGCAAAACTTATTAAAGAAAAATTCGATAATTTCAAGCAGATAATTATTTAAGCGGATTTCTAATTCTTCCTTGACAAGTCTCTGATTAGAAAAAACTCCACTATTACCTTTCTTTTCATAGTCTATAAAAAGACGCACATTCTTATCAAATTCATCTTCACCATTATCTGTAACATTTAATGTCTTACTACCTGTTCTTGTATTGCTACTATTGTGACTATTGATATTTGTAACATTACCACTTAAAGTTTCGCTTTCATTATAGCCCGATAAAACTCCAGTTGTGCTATCTGCACCCGTCACATAATCAGAACTTTTTGTTTTGATGGTAGGAGTAGAAGTGTCAGTTGCTCCACCATTTATTGTGTCAGTTATGTTATTATAAGTCTCCGTCTCATTATGGTTTTTATGAAGTTCATCAATTATTTTTCCGTTCTGCACAAGATAGAAATTAACCAATGGGTCATATTCTTTATATAGAGTAGTAAAAAATCTATCTAAATCTCTCTGCTTTTCTTTCATATAAATATTCCACAATTTAGTCAACATCTGTCCGGCAAAAACTTTATTCGTTTGAATTGTCATAGTTTCATCATAAGAACTCTGAAAAAGAAAACCATTATATACATTTTCTACATAATGAATAATATCATAATTACCCATTAGTTCAATAGGTTGAGTAGCAACTTCGGGTCTATAAACGATAGAAAGATTTGCAGGAATAATCTGTTCTATTCTATACCATTTTCTATTCTTCTGCATTATCTTCTCCTTACTCATTTTCAGTTGTTTTGTCAACAAAACTTTCATTATCAGAATTATCTTCTGTATCTTCTGTTTCTTCTGTATCTTCTGTAATTTGCTTTTCTACTTTGAGTTCTTCTCTAGTCCAGCACTTGCTATATTCAACAGAACAATTCCAATCAAACAACTTATTACATTTATCAACCGCTTTTTGTCTTTCTTCTAATCTTCCTGTAGGAACAATCATTGCACTATTTCCGCCAGCGTTGATTTCTTCTACACTCTGTTGTGCTAGTTTTGTTCCGCCGGAAATGTCCATGCCATAGTAATTATAGAAAGACCTCAAAATATCATCTTGTGCCTTGGTTAAATACTGAATTTTATCAGACATATCGGGGTCAGTAATCTGCACAATTTCTACGGGCTTTTCTTCTCCGTCAAGCAAACCTCCTTCTGTATAGACACAATGCAAAGCACCATTTTCAATGCCTTTATAACTATCTGAAATAAGGTCTGCAACTTTTTTATTTCTTGCCATTGCTAAAGGTGAATATCTAGCATTTATAATAATCTGCTTTAATGAAGTATCTAAATCACCCATCAAATCACCCGTACTACCAATATAAAAATCAGAAGTAGCAAATTTATTGTTTTTAATATAAACAACTTTATTGTAATCTTCACTATTTTCATTCTCAAAGTCAATAAAAGTTTTAGAAGTTCCGTTTTCAGTAACGCAAATCAAATTGCGTCCTAATCCATTAGCGTTAGGAGAACCAGCTCTCTCACATAAAGAAACAACAAATCCTTCATCCCCATTCTCCCAAATAGCACATTCTCCACAAACTAAAAGATAAAACTCAATAAACTCCGTATGAATAGATGAAGGAAAATTCTTCCAATCGAACATATTTGAAACGATTTCCATTAGCATATCATGTCTAGATAAATGTCTAATTTCATCTTTACGCTTTTCTTTTATATTAGCATAATTATAAATAATCATAATATCCTCCTGTTGAAAAGAGGGGCGGTATTTCTACCGCCCCATCTATTTGTTTTGTTGACAAAACTAGGTGGTTACATTGGTTACATTGGTTACAGTATGGTCTTTAAGAACAAATACCACACTATTGAGAGCCAAGTTATTCATGTATTGGTCTCTATGCTGATACTCATAATGAGTAATATTTTCGATACCGAAATACTGTGAACCAACTCTCTCACCTCTAATGGTGTGCATAATGCACCACTTGTCACCCATAAATCCAACAATACCACTCTTATTAACAGTATGTCCGTCAGAAGTCTTTACATCAATGGTAGACAAAGTATCAAAATCAAGTGCTTCCATATTCTGCCATGCGGGTACGGGACTGAATTTTGGCATACCTTCCATTGTACTTCTAAAGTTGCCACTTCTATCATAAGTTTTCAAGCGTGAATAGAAAACATCAAGAAGCTGAGTAACAAGTCTATCAGAAGGAACAAATTTAACCTTATGGTCAGTATTGAACAAAGCACTCTGCTTTTTCAAATAACCACTAAAAAGTTCAATCTGTTCGATTGCATAATTGCAAGCGTCCTTACTGTTAAGAAAATCCTCCACAGAAAATGCGGTACTAATACCAGCCTGTGTAACATAACCATCTACAAGGTCAACTACCTGTACTCCAGTAGCACCTTCGCTTTCGGAATAATGAATTTTCTCTGCAATAAAGTTCGCTCTATTGAGATTATTCAAATCTTCCATGTGCTGCACCAACTTGTTATCAAGCTGAACAAAAATCTTCGCTACAAGTTCTTGCAAATCACTTTCACCTCTGCAAGCGGTATCCCACTGTTCACCTGTGATTGTGATAGGAATACTCCATGCTTCAGACGCACAATAAAACTTTTCAGAAATAACCGGTAGATAAACAGTATACTGACCGACAGTAGTCTGCCCACTTACAAAACTCTTCCACGCACTATTGTCTTTTGCTTCGGGTACTTCAATAGACACTACTGAAATAATAGCTCCCCACTTATCAGCATCAACAAAGAAGTCATCTTTATAGGAACTACGATAAGAAGCATCAGTATACCATCTTCTAGTCATAACTCCCAACAAAGCCTTCGTAAATCTCTCTCTGTTTCCGGCTACATTCGCATCACCTGTTTCGGTGAAACCTGTCAAATCAATAGTTACATCATCAACAGACTGTCCGGTATATTCCTTATAAGCCTGATTTACAATGTCTTTGATTTGTGTCATTGCTAATTCACTCATTGTTCTTCCTCCTTAAAATGTTTTGTTGACAAAACTAATTGTAACTTGACTTTAGAAAGTCATTTAATATATCTCTTAAAATCGTTGCTTGCGAAACGATTTCTGAAATATCAGTTTTTCCGCTAGAATACTTTGCGTAAAACTCTTCGCCATATTTGGCTCTGATATTTGATACAGTAGCACTCTGATTAGCAGGTTTTTCGTATTGAGTTAAAATCAAATCACTTGCACTTTTAACATCTTTACAAGAAAGTAGAATATCATACAATTTATAATTCTTTAATTCTTGAATAATTGTGTTTACCTGTCCTTGTAAATCGTCAATAGATAAGCCTTTTTCTACTGTATTCTCATACAAAAATTTCTTTCTACTCCAATAAGTCCACTGTGCTAAACCATATCCAGCACTATCATACATAAAAGTATGTTTAGAAATTTCTTTTGAATTTACTTTTCTTGTATAATCTTCATCATTACCATACTTACCTTCAAAACTATTTTGTAAATTATTTGTTTTCAAAGCACTTTCAGCTTTAAGATTTCCCATAATGCCACAAACAGCTTTTTTATTTGGTAACTGTTCATATAACAAATTGAATAATTTATCCACAATTATTATGCTCCTTTAATTCATTAACAAGTTGAGCCATGGTGAGTTTTAACTCCTCCAAGGCTTTCTGATATTTATTATTTTGAATATACATTGCAACACAACAAGCTATCGGAAAGCCCGTTGAATTAACAAAACTTGCTATTGAGTTAATATCCATTCAATCACCCCTAGTAATATAATAGCAATATTTTGTACTTAAGTCAAGAGTTTTATTAAAATTATTTTCACCGGCGGGCGAGGAGGGGTGTAGA
>JAGHSX010000095.1 GCA_018065645.1 Candidatus Scybalousia scybalohippi | reverse complement strand
CCCTCTCTAATAGAGTTATAAATGTAATCAGTTTCAGTAAGTTTTTGTTTTAATTCACTAATACGATTTTGTTTTGTTTCAATATCTTTTAGTCTTTGGTATTCTTGTTCATCTTTAACGATATTACCATTAACTAATTTATAACAACCATAATCTAGTCTTGGTTCTTTGTAGTCAGACATTTGACCTGCCCAATCATAGTTGTCATCTGAAACAGCACCACCACCAATGATGTAGCCATTTTCATTAAATGTAAACTTATATTTATTTGTTGTTTTTTCTTCCATAAGTTTCCTTTCTTATCGCTTAACGCCATAAACTCTATAAGCGTTCGCCCTTCCATCTGCTGTCAATATTTGTCCTTTTTTCATTGGACATAGATTATAATGCCAACCACTAATAGCAGAGAAATCTAATAATTCTCCATCAATATAAACGTGTACATTACCATCATAATAATATAAAACATAGCATTCTTCTTGTGCTGTATATGGAAATGGTATACTTTGTGCTATTACATTACTTGCATCTATTCCATTAAGCGTTGCTAATGGAAATAAGTTCTTTCCATCATCTACTAATTGAACTTTTTGATTTACACTCATATTAATCCTCCCAAGTCTCTAGGACTGTGTAAGAGCAATAAGCCAATGTTCCTAAATCACTTGTATTGGCTTTTGCATCTAATTGTGGTTTTAACGCAACACCACTTTGAGCATTTGTTGAAGTTCCACTATATGTTTGGTCTACTGTTGGAAAATTAATTGCCCCCCATTCAGTGTCATAGTCAGTGTCGGTTTTCTTTTTTAAGTATTGCCCTGTTAAACCACCAGTTGGAACTCCTTGGCCCGCAGGACCTTGTGAACCATCATCACCTTTAGGTCCTTGGATTCCTTGTTCGCCTTGGATACCCTGCTCACCTTGTGGTCCTGCTTCACCTTGAATGCCTTGAGCACGTTGCTCACCTTGAGGACCTTGGATACCTTGAATACCTTGTGGGCCTTGTGGACCTGTTGGACCTTGTGGACCTGTTGGGCCTTGTGGACCGACTGGACCTTGTGGACCTTGAAGTGGACCTATGTCATTCCATACGCTTAAATCAACATCCCATAAATATATTGTGTTATCCGATACACTACCAACCGCATAAGCATCTCCTTCGTTTCCTACTGGATGTGCAGTTTGTAATTCTGCTAATGTATCGTATCTACCTTTAACAGTAAATCCTCTACCATCTTCTCCTTGTGGGCCTCTTGGTCCTTGTTGTCCTTGAGGACCTGCAGGGCCAACGGCACCAGTAGGACCAGTTGAACCTTGGTCTCCCGCTGGGCCTTGGATACCTTGTGGACCTGCTATACCTTGAAGTCCTTGAAGACCTCTTTCTCCTTGAGGGCCTTGTACTCCTTGAGGTCCTTGGATACCTTGAGCACCAGTGTCGCCTTTATCTCCTTTATCTCCCTTAACACCTTCGATTATTGTTTTTGTCCCAGTGTCAGAGCCATTTACATTTTTGAATTGTAATACTGCTCTTGAAGGAAGTTGAGTTATTTCTCCACCATTTTCTATTTCTATAACGTGGCCACTTGAAGCAGTGTTCTTCCACTCTTCATCTTCACTCTCTCTGTACTTTAATATGTTCTGTGCATCTAATCCTAGTTGTAAGTATTCTGGATTATCACTTTCAGAACTTGGTGTGTACATTGGAGTTACTTTGTTTACGTGTTCCGCCAATTCAGCAACTGGTTGGCCTAATTCTTTACGAGCCATTTGTTCGTTTTCAACTTTTGTATAAGTAGAAGACTTTTGAATAAATGGAGAATCGTTACGACTTGCATCGTAATCTTTGAAAGTAAATTTTTCCATTATAATCTCCTTTCGTTATTTAATTGCTTTGACTATTTGATAATCTAAACTGATATGAGAGATTGACATATCTCTTCCTGCAACGGATTCAATTAAGTTTCCATTTGTGTCATACTTGTCTACATTTTCAAAATAGAAAGCACACATTTGAATCTTCTTTAATGAGCATTTACGTCTAAATGTGTTAGCCCAGTTAAGAACTAACCATTCAAAATTCTCCCAAGAAAAATGTTCCCAAATCTTACCACCAATGATGATTGACTCAGGTTCTAATTCTTTTTGAGATGATTCGTTTGTGTAGTAATACATATCAATGATTGAAGATGTATCTCCTCTACATTGAACGTAAATGTTTTTAACTGTCTTTAAATATTCAACGTTGTCAAATTGGAAGAATGGAGTCATATAGTATGAGTTAATTCCATCTTCTTTTCCATCACCGTTGAAATCTAAATCAGAGAATAGTTTTTCGTTTAACTTGATAATGTTAGTTTCAAAGTCTTCATTATCAGTTATGTACTTTAATGTTTTTTCAATCTTGATAAATTGCTTTACAAAGAACTTATCAAAGATAAACCAATCCAATATCTTTGGGTCAGTTGCTTTACTAGAAGTGAATGTGAATGGTGCAATTGCATAATCCCACACATAACACATTCCACTTTCTGGGAATACTAGGAAATATTTGTAGTCAAAGTCAATTGATACAATCTTATCCAAGTCTTCTGTGTAGTCTAATAAACCTTTTACATTAAAGTTATTTGTATTGTTGATGTTACGTGATAATACTCTTACGTTACGTTCATCACTTATATTTGTTGATACTAATGTACACACACCATCTCTTGATGAGAACCAAGTGATTTGGTTGTTAATCAATTGAATAGTATGAGGTGCATCACAACCCATATCAGCGTTAACGATGTTAGAACCAAATGCTTCAGTACCAATTAAATCTTCTTGTTCAGAAGTAACCATTGAAGAAGTTGTTTGATATGAGTATAGTGAATAAATTTCTCTAGGTTTAAATGCAATTAAGACATTGTATTGTAAACCAAAACCAGTAACATCTTGTTCTGTAGAACCAATGATAATCCAGTTGTTTTCTGGGAAGTATGTAGCATCGTAAGTATCCGAATAGAATATCTTACCATCTCCACCACCAGCCAAAAATAAATGTGAACTGCCATTTGCTCCATAGTTTTCATGATACTTGCATCCTAATAAACGTTCTCTATCTTCTTTTAGATTTTCTTGTTTCATTCTAAAAGTAATAGATACGTTATCAGAACCACTTGCTGGAGCAGTTGTAAAAACAACCTTCTTATTTGTTTTATCAACTGTGTACGCAGTAGTAACTTCATCATCAATCTTAACTTCAGTTACAGGGTCACCTTCCCAGTCAATGATGTTATCTTCATCACCATAAGGGAAGTAATCTTTAGCAGTGCCATTTCCGTTGTACACGCACGCATAATCTAAAGTTAGTAGATTGTAGTCATCCATACGATTATAAGTTCCACCGCTTTGTGGTTGACACTCAGTGAATACTTCTGGAACGTATGGTTTCATTACTGACCACACCCATGCAGGTGTAGTTTGTTCTCTATCGTATTTGTATTCGTAAATAGTTCCATTACATTTGTAATACAAAGTTTGATAGAACTTAATAAATATACCAGATTCTTGTGAGACTCCAGTTTGAGTTTCAACTCCATCAATATAAATCTTTGTACCAGAATGGACTATTAGTTTTCCATCAAAATATTCAATGGCATATATTTTACCTTCGTATGTGCCATCTATTTCTTGTCCGTAACGTTTAGAGAATGTACCGTTCTTGTACATCATATTTAACATATACGGAGTTTGATTTACTTCTTGCTCGTATTCCAAATCAAATAAGTTTAATCCACCAACACCTGGGTTAGGTATTCTCAACATTTTTGTTGGAGTTGAATTAAACTTTGGCATTTGTCTAAATGGCATCTTTAGCCTTCTTTATCAATTCATTTACAGTATCACTTGATACTATGCATTGGTGTGCAACACGAGCGTTGTTGTATTCAACTTGTAGGATGCTCATCTTATTAAGGTCATCATCCATTAGAAAATAAGAGTCAATTCCTTTTGGAATTACATCTAATACATACTCATCCTCGTAATCAACTTCATCATTCATGCTTGATACTTGATGAGCCATAATACCATCAACAAATGGTAGTTTAGTATCATCGCCTTCGCAATACTTAAACATTCTTAACATATTGTTTTCTTCGTATGTTTCGGCTAATACTTTATTAATTATTGGAATAATATAGTCGTTATAAATTGTGCTTGAGGGTTTCTCAAACATCCACGCTTTACATTTAGTATAAATTTCTTCAACAGTCATTAAGAAACCTCCTTCACGGGAAAAAGAGGGACAAAGTCCTCATAAAACTCTGTCCCTCAATTTTCTAAAACTATTCAGCAGAAGGTGCTTCAGTTAAACAAGAGATAACACCATCTTTTTTAGCATCTAATACGAACGCATCGTATACATATCTACCTTCAATTAATGCACCTGAGATACCAGGAACGTTAGTGTGAACTTTTGTTTCCTTGATTTGGAAAGGCATCAATACTGATTCTTTCTTAACAGTCATAAAGTTTACACCATTTGGTAGGTAATCGTCTGGTACTGGTTTAATGTCTAAACCTTTAACCTTACCTACTGCACCATCAGCAAGAGCCTTAACACCTAGTTTTTCTAGATTTAAGAATTGCTTTGCTTCAGTTAATAGACCATAAGCAGTGTAGCCAATGTAGCAAATACAATCGCTAATGCCAACTGATTTGTTACCTAGCATAGTAACGTGCTTACCGATTTCAGTAACGATGTTTTCATCAGTTAAAGATGCTTGAACTGTGTAACCACCTCTACCAGCATTCCATTTTGCTAATGCATACTTATCAGTTAATGGAACAATCTTTTCTCTGATTTGTAGAGTTAACCACTTGCCTGCTTCATCAGTGTAATTAGTTTGAATCTTATCTAATTTATCAATGATTGCAGAGAATGCTTTATCTTGAGTGATTTCCATGTGTTGAGTAATGTTTTCAACATCCTTTGGAACACCATATCTGTGTAGATGTCTTGTTGCATCTTCATCGCCTTCATCAACTACTGATGGTCTGTAGTAATCTACAGGGTCTTGAGTTAATAATGTTGCTACATCAATTGCTCTTGCTCCATCCCATGAGAAAGCCTTAGATGTTCTACCACCGATTACTGATTCTTGATAGAACTTATCAGCAGTTTTATTTTGGAACTTTTTGTCATTAAATGTTAAAACTGTTACATTTGCCATATTTATTTCTCCCTAAGCCATTCGGCTTTTATATGCGAGGAGATTAAATAGAATCCATTCCTTTAAAAAAGTCATCGTATTCACTTGACTCGCTTCCAGCGTTAGTCACGTTTCCCAATGACTTCTTTTTATTCTCCTCGTTAAGTTTGTTGACTTTTTCTTGGGCTTCAATAATTGGCTTATTGATTTGTTCTTGTTGTCTAAACCATTTGGTATATGCTTCGGTTAGTGTGTAACCATCTTTTACAAATTCGTACACACCAGCATCCAATTTATCTGGTTCTAAACCTGGGTATTCTTTCTTGAATACATCAATTTGCCTTTTTACTTCAGCCTCTAGGGCTTCGTCTTTTCCCCTTGCTTCTTCTTCTAATCTTTTGAATTGAAGATTTTGGTTTTCCATAACTCTCTTTTGTGCAAGTTCATTTAGCACCTCTTCTGGAGTATCTGGATATTTTTCTCTAAGAGCATTTAATTCGTCTCCAACACCTTTTTCAAACTCAAAGTCATTAAGTTTGTTAAGGTATTCTTCAACTTTCATACCATTTAGTTTTGCGAGTTTCTGCAGTGGCTCGAAAATATGGTCATAGTTCATACCCTTTTGTGAATACATTCTTGCTTCATCTTCGTTAAGAGTTTTCTTTTCTCCTCTATAACTAATGTTTAAAGAGAATGGTTTAACATCGGCATTAGTGCCTTCTGTTGTTGTAACATCTGCAGGAGCAGTGTTATCTACTGGTGTATCATTATTAGATTCTTCAACTACATCGTTTGTCTCCTCTGTAGGTTCTAAACCTTCAAATAAATTGTCACCATCGTTGTTAGTAGTATCGTCTACATTGACGTTACTTGTGTCGTCAGTAAGTACGTTTGAAACGTTGTCTAGTTCCATGTTTTTCTCCTTGCCTTTGTCTCGGCTTTTCTAAAATAAAAACGCACTCAATTGATGTGCGTTTTCTTGTGTGGCTATTGGCATCCAGCCAAAGTTATTACCTTTGTTTATTCCCCGTCCTAAGCCACCTCGGAGCATTATAGTTTTAAAACTGCTGGATATTTGGCTTCTGTTATAGGAATTGCACCTATGATAATGGAGTCAAAGTCCATTGCCTTACTGCTTGGCTAAACAGAAGATAGTGTTGATTTGACCCTCCTCAAAATCAACTACAAGTCCCAATTGCTATGTACTTGTTGCCCTAGTGTTGCCTATAGTGGAACTACATCATCGGCGTTTGTACTGCCACGTGATTGTGTTTCCATTGGTAAACCTTGTTGAGCAAGTTGTGCCACTTTTGCACGGTATGACTCAATAAGTTTTGCCTTTTGTGGAATGTACTTGCTAGGGATTGCTTCCATATAAACATCTGGGTCAATCCAACCAGCCTGTGCAATCTTATCTAAAGTTTGAATTTGTGCAACTTCACTGAATTGTGCTCCATTACCAATTTCAACTTTTAGGTTATAGTTCAAACCTTTTAGCATATCAAAATCAACCAATGCTAATTGGTTATCTTCAGTCATTACTTGTCTCTTACCATAAGAGCAAGCAACGATGTCTAAAATGTTACGAACAGTGTCTTCCCAGAACTCAAAGAAATTTTGTTTTTGAATTTCTAGAGGCACTGATGAACTTTCTTGTAATGCTACGATTGCTGATGTGTTATCAGGTTTTACATTACCTAATGATGCATCAGTTACACCCAAACAATCTTTAGTTTGTGAGATAACATCACTTGCTAATTGAAGGATGTTATTTGAAAAGTCTGGAATCTTAATGAAGTCCATATACTTTCCAGCCAAGTCCAAACCAGCAACTGCTTGAGGACTTGTGCTATTTAAGAAATCATCAATGTTAACTTTTGACTTGTCAAACAAAATCTTAGGGAAAGCACTTTGTAATCCATACATTTGTGCTATTGCATAAGATTTATTTATGAATACTTGGTTTGGTATTACAGAAGTCATTGGACTTGAATATAAGTAAGAGTTCTTAATTACATCCCATCCAAAACAAGAAATAGGATAACGCTTGTATCCAAGGTCAGTAGGTTGTATCAAAGTAACTTCTTTAGTTGTCTTTGTAAACCAAACGCTTGTCTCTTCTTTTTTTGTGATAACTTCTTGTTCTAATCCAAGTTTGTTAACTATAATCTTTTTTTCTTCAACAACTTTTGTATCTTTGTAGAACTTTAATAACACTGTTACCAAGTTATCTGAATCATCGTTAACTTGTAAGTGGTCGTTTTCTGCATTGATTAATTCAATGTTTTCTTTTGATACTCCTAATCTTCTTGCTTCTTCTTTAACTTGAGAAATGTGTTGTCTTAAAGTAACTATGATGTAAGGTTGCCCTTGAATATCTCTTGAGTAAGGATTACCAAATATAACATTTGTGTTATCAATTACTTGGTTTTCAACTCTACCCTTAACATCTTGCATTGTTTCAAAGTTAGGATTGAATGATTGCATCATGAATCCACTTCCATCTACGAAAGCATTTCGTATTACTAATTTAGATGCTTCTTTAATCTTGGCAATTTCAATAATGTTTTCTATTTCTTGCGAAATAGGTTGCATTCTTTGAATGTCATCAGCCAACTCACTAAATGGAATCATTGATATTGCAATATCGTTTGAACCGATTGTTGCAACCATCCATTTACCAGCACGTTGTAATACATTAAACACTGGAGTAGGCATTGAACCATTATTCAAACCACCCCATTGCTTGCCTTCATAAAAATCTTCGTTTGTTCGTACAGTCTCAAATAAGTCATTACGGTTAAGGTAATCATTACCTTTTTCATATTCTGACCATATTTCTTCTGGTTTTACTTTAGGCATAGGCTACCTCCTTCCGTTAATTTCGGCCATCAAAATTTCGCCACTTTAACATTTCTTCAATGTTGTCTTGATTCTCTTTTGTTACGGTTAATCCTTCTTTATCTGAATGGTTTTGACCATAGATGTAACCAAACCAAAACGCTCCAAATAAAAGAGCACCCACAATGGTGCCCGTTAATATAATTCCTATAAATTCCATGTTATTTACGCTTTCTTAAAGCATCATATAATTTGCTATTTGCAAACAAATCTGCTTTTACATTATTTCTAATTGCTGATTCGTAGTATGGATAACCACCAACCGCATCTTCTCTTGTTAAATCTTCGGTAATAGGATATTTTTCACCTTTACCAACATTAACTTTTGACAACGCATCATGAATCATACCACGTTGTTCACCTTTTGCGGTTTCTAATTCTTTAATAAGTTTTAATGTATCAAGATTTAACATAGTTCACCTCATTTCTTTTTCTTAACTGGTTTCTTTGCAACCTTAACCTCTGGTTTAATTTCAACAAGTTCTTCTGGTTTAGGTTCTTCAACATTTAGTTCTTCAAGTTCTTTTATTCTCTTAGTAGTTGTTGACTTCATTGGAATTTCTTCAACTTCTTCAACAATTTCAGTACGACCTTTCGCAACTAATTCCTTGGCACGTGCTTCAGTAACAATCCAAGTTTCTCCTGGTTGAGGTACTCGGTTTAAATCAGCACAAGGGATTCCTCCGCCTTCTAACCATTTTCTATTTGCTTTTACTTTGTAAAATTTCATACCTTTAGTTTCCTTATGTTCAACTTCTCCGTCTTCTAAAATGTCTCCCCAAATATCGTTAGGAGGAGTCCATTTAAAATTGAACGTTCCTTTCTTTTTATAAATCTCTTCAACATCCAAATTAGATAAATCTTTTTTGATTACGAATGAGTTTTTATCGTTTAATTTAAAATCTTTGTAACAAGGCAAATCAGTAACGATAACTGGAGTGCCTAGCACTAACGCTTCCTGTGGTGACATTGGTTGTCCTTCACAATCACTTAATAACGCCAAGTAATCCGCATCCTTGATAAAAGGTTTAATATCAAGTCTTGACTTTACCCAAATCAAATTAGGATTATCAAGTTCTAAAACATCTTCCTTACGGTTGCAGATAATCAACCATTGGTAAGGAATGTCATGTTCCTCTAGCATACGAGACATTTCTAAAATTCTTGCCTTACCTTTTTCCCAAGTCATACGTTGAGGAGAGACTATCTTAAGTAGTGGTCTTGCCTCTTCATCAATGATTGGGTTAGGGCATAACTTACAAGGACGACCAAAATACCATTCAGCAGACTTGCAAGTGTTTTCTGATACTCCATAGTCCTCGGTTATTTTTTCATCTTTTACTAGATGCCAACCTTTTTCAGTAATCGCAAACAAGTCTCCATGAGAAACACGGGCATACTTTTCTGCTACGATGTTTTTTGGCACTTTAGTTTCGTATGTAATGAATAACTTCTTACAACGATAAGTTTTACTAGGGTCGTATTGTTCAACCCTTGC
>JAGHSX010000088.1 GCA_018065645.1 Candidatus Scybalousia scybalohippi | reverse complement strand
AATATTTAAAGCCATTCTATACTTAGCAACTGTTCTTCTTGCAAGTTTGTATCCTTCTTTTTCCAATATCTCCACCAAACTATCGTCTGTAAGAGGTTTACGTTTATCCTCTTCATCTATCAGTTGCTTCAATTTAGACTTTATTGTATCAGATGAAACAATCTTTCCGCTATTGTCTTCCAAGGCATTGGAGAAAAAGTCTTTCAACAAGAAAGTACCAAAGTGAGTTTGAGCATACTTTTGCATTGTCACTCTGGACACTGTAGAGATATCGTTGTCAGTCATCTTTGCAATATCTTCCAATCGCATTGGTTTTAGTTTCTCAATATCACCTTCCAAGAAATAAGAATACTGAAACTTTATTATTGCTGCCATAACTTTGGAAAGAGTATCATCTCTTCTTGAAAGCGCAGAAATAAATTCGTTGGCAGAATCTATATTTTCTTTTATAAATGATATTGTATCTTTGTCTGATGCTGTCTTTTTATCTTTGCTTTGAGTTTCATTCAACAGATTGGAATAATAAGAACTGATAAACAAAGAATGCTCATGAATCTTGTTTAGACTAAACTCAACCTTACCATTGTTGTTCCATACCAGAAAATCTGGAACTATGTAAAGATTGTCATGTATTGTCTTAGAAGATGAAGCTCCAGGTTTTGGATTCAAAGCACTTATCTGTTTAATTGCTTTATCTAGTTCTTCTGTCTCAACAGAAAGTTTTGGCAACAACAACTGATATTGCTTATTCTTAAACAAATTGAAATAGTTTTCATTGTCCAAGATACGTCTTGCCAAATCTGTGTTCTCTGTCTTAACTCTATCAATCTGCAAAGACAAACATTCTCTCAAATCTCTCGCACCTATACCTATAGGTTCAAATGTATGAATAACCTGTAAAACTTTACTGACTTGTTCTTCTTCCACTTCCATGCCTCTAGTGAACAAGAAATCATCTGCTATTGCATCCACAGAACGTGTTAGATAGCCATGATCATCTATGTTGCCTATGATTTGTTCTCCTATAAGCATTTCTTCTTCTGACAAGTCTGTCATATAAAGTTGAGACAATAAATCATCATAAAGAGTTGTGCCAGCAGAATATATTTCGCCGGCTTCAACTCTTAATTCATTATTTCTTCTTTTTATTCTTTTGTATTCAAATTCATCAGACATGTAAGAATTGATAGAAGAATCGTCTTCCTGTTTCACCAAATCTTCTATGCTTTCATGGTCAATATTTTCTCCTTCCTCAAGCACAGGATTCTTTTCCAACTCATCCTTTAGTCTTTGCTCTAAAGAAAGAGATGGCAACTGCAACAGTTTCATAAACTGAATCTGTGAAGGAGCAAACTTTGTAGTTTGCTTCATCTTCTGAGTAAGGGAATTATTTACCATATTCTTACAATATTAGCGGCTTAGAATGTTGCGTTCTTTGGATAACGTGGGAAAGGAATAACATCACGGATGTTTGCCATACCTGTTACAAACAACAATAGTCTTTCAAATCCTAGTCCAAAACCAGAGTGAGGAACTGAACCGAATCTTCTTGTATCCAAATACCATTGATAGTGTTCAAGGTTCATACCTATTTCTTTCATACGAGCAAGAAGTTTGTCATATGATTCTTCTCTTTCACTACCGCCTATGATTTCACCAATTTGTGGGAACAAAACGTCCATAGCTCTTACTGTCTTGCCATCATCGTTTTGTTTCATATAGAATGATTTTATTTCCTTTGGATAGTCTGTAAGGATTACTGGACATTTGAAATGCTGTTCTACCAAGAAACGTTCGTGTTCACTCTGTAGGTCCATACCCCATTTTACAGGAACTTCAAATTTGTGTCCGCTAGCAAGAAGGATATCTATAGCTTCTGTATATCCCAAACGGATAAAATCGTGTGAGATAACAAAGTTAAGTCTTTCTATCAATGTATTGTCATACATTTTATTCAAGAACTCGATATCATCTTTACAATTTTCCAAAGCATATCTTACCAAATATTTGATAAAATCTTCTGCAAGATCCATGTTGTCTGTAATATCATAGAATGCCATTTCAGGTTCTATCATCCAGAACTCTGCAAGGTGACGTGGAGTATTTGAGTTTTCTGCACGGAATGTAGGACCAAATGTGTAGATCTTACCAATACTTGTTGCGCCTAATTCTCCTTCCAACTGACCAGAAACTGTAAGGAATGTACTTTCTCCAAAGAAATCCTGAGAGTAATCTATCTTTCCTTCTTCTGTTCTTGGAAGATTATCCTGGTCAAGTGTTGTTACCTGGAACATTTCTCCAGCACCTTCACAGTCTGAAGCTGTAATCAATGGACTATGCCAATAGAAGAAACCTTTATCATTGAAATATTTGTGGATGGCAAAAGCCATATTGTGACGTATTCTAAGTACAGCACCAAAAGTATTTGTACGTGGACGAAGATGTGCAATATCTCTAAGGAATTCCATAGAGTGACCTTTCTTCTGAAGGGGGTATGTATTTACATCTGCTTCTCCATAAAGAACAATATTTGTAGCTTGTATTTCTACACTTTGTCCTTTACCCATACTTTCTACCAAATTACCATCAACACACAAAGAAGCACCTGTAGTTATCTTCTTTAAAAGTTCTTCGTCAAAATTAGCAACATCTGCTACTATCTGAATATTATTTATTGTACTTCCATCATTCAAAGCTATGAAAGCAACATTTTTATTACCTCTCTTTGTTCTTACCCAACCTTTCACTCTAACTTGAGTACCAACCATTGTTTTGGCTTGTTCTATGAAAAGTGTCTTAATCTCAACTCTTTTTAAAGTGTCCATTTTTTATTTCTTATATGTATTTTTCTAATATTGTTTCAACTAAAGATATTTCTCACCTTTTTTCACTTCCACATCTGTAAGGAATTGTTTTACTCGTTGTTCTTCTTCCTTCTTACATATCATAAGAGTATTGTCTGACTCTACTATAATATAACCATCCAATCCTTGCAAAACAACAAGTTTATCTTTTGGCATAGTGATTATAGAATTAGTTGTATCGTATGTCATTACATTTTTTCCTATAATACTATTACCATTTGCATCTTTTTCTCTTACTTGATACAATGCATTCCATGTACCAACATCGCTCCAACCAAAATCTGATGGAATAACATATACATTTCCAGCCTTTTCCATTACACCATAGTCTATGGAAATAGAAGGGCAAGAAGTATATATCTCATTTATGAAAGATTCTTCTTTGTCTGTGTTATAATTATCCAAACCTTGCATAAAGATATTATAAACTTCTGGCAAATATGTTTGTAATGCTGTATTTATAGATTTTAATGACCAGATAAATATACCTGCATTCCACAAGAAATCACCACTCTGGATAAACTTCTTAGCCATTTCCAAATCTGGTTTTTCTGTAAAGATTTTAACCTTCTTTACATTTTTGTCTATGGTAGTATAATCATCTTTATCATATTGAATATATCCATAGCCTGTGTTAGGATATGAAGGCTTAATACCTAAGGTAACCAATACTTCCTGCTGCTTTGCAACATCTAAAGCACTGTTGACTATTCTTAAGAATTCATCTTCTTTTAATATCAAATGGTCTGATGGTGCTACAACAATATTTGCTTCAGGATTCTTTGCCATTATTTTAAAATTGGCGTAAGTAATACATGGAGCTGTATTTCTTCTAGCAGGTTCTGTCACGATACAATCATCAGTAATTCCCTCTAATTGTTCCTTAACAAGATCTTTATAAATCTGGTTGGTAACTATATATATGTTCTCTTGAGGACAAATATTCTTAAATCTGTTGTATGTCATCTTTATTAAAGATTGACCTACACCCAAAACATCAAGAAATTGTTTAGGCTTTGAGATTCTGCTCATTGGCCAAAATCTGCTACCTACACCGCCTGCCATAATTATGCAATAGTTATTCTTATTCATATAGCTATTGTATTTAATGTTATTTATCTGTTTACCTTTTAAGTATATTTCAACCTACAAAGTTAGCATTTTTTTTAACGATAGCAAAATTTATAATCAAAATTGTAGTGGTACAGAGAAAAAATATATAATTTTGCATTTGAAAAATTTGAGACTTGACACTTATTTATTTATTCACACTCAATCTCAACATCATTTCTTATATAATTGTAGCAAACTATGGGTAGAAACAAATACTCTCAAGCAGAGATAGATGCAATAGGAAAACTATTAAAAAGAAAAGCTTCTGGTACTCGTTTCCAGCAAAAGCAAATCAGACATATACTAAGAACTGGATTTGAATTCAACATTTCTGATTTTGGAGTTCAAGGGCAAGCTTTTGGCTATGAAGAACTACAAGAATGTATAAAAAGAAAAAGAATACTCATTCTGGATGATGCCACTATAGAGGATATGAAAGCCAAACGAGCCTTGATAAAACAAAAAGAAATGGCGGAGAAAGCAGAAGAACAAACAGAGGTAGTAGATTGGCAGGAAGCTATGAGGCAATGGGAAGAATGGGAAAAATCCCAAGAAAATGAAAAAGAGGTTCAAAATTAAATTGAACCTCTTTTTTTACTCATTTGTTATATAATCTTAGTTTTTGTGATCTTCATTGAATTTCTTAACTCTTTCAGCAAAGATTGGAAGATATTCATGAGGAACCAAAGAAACACAAGCTCTCAAACCTTGTTGATCACTACCTGCTGTATCTAGAGAAATAGCACTGATACCATAGTAAATCAATTCATTAAGAGTTTGTTCTCCTGTCATTCCTTTGTAATTGAAAGTAAAGTAGAATCCATCAGCGATGTCTTCATCCATATCTTTATCATAAACTATTTCAAAACCGTTTTCTACCAAAGCAGTCTTCATTATATGAGCTTTCTTTTGATAGTCTTTCAATGCTTCTGTAAAGTTGTATTCTCCATCATTGCAAGCTTTCATAATAGCAGCAAGACCATATTGTACAGAATGAGAAGTACCTGAAGAAAGAGCATATATAGAACCAAATACTATTGCTCTACCAAATGTATCCTGTGCAAAGTATTTCTTCATATAATCTGTATGCCAGCTGTAAAGGTCTGGAGAAACAACGATAACTGCTATACGTTCACCAGCATAAGAGAATGCTTTTGAACCAGAAATCATAAGTATGTATTTCTTAGCCCATTTAGCAACTGTAGGCTGGAAAGGAGCAACGCCTGGCTTGCCATAATCTTGTCTAAAGTCCATACCAAAGTATGCCAAGTCTTCCAAAACAACTACATCATATTTGTTTGCAAGATCTGCGATTATTTGTAATTCTTCATCTTTGAAGCAGAACCAAGCAGGATTGTTAGGAGAAGAATAAACTATACCAGCTATTTCTCCTGTTGAAAGATATGATTCAAGTTTTGCTCTTAGTTTTTCGCCTCTGTATTCGTAAACATCAAATGTTTCAACACCTATGCCAAGTATTTTACATTGTTGTTTTTGTACAGGAAATCCTGGATCAATGAAAAGAAGTTTATTCTTTTTCTCATCCATTCTTGCCAATGTCATGAATGCAGAAAAACTTCCTTGCATAGAACCTGTAACAGGAATACATGAATCTTCTGGAACATCTACATCAAGGAAATTTTTAACAAAACGCTGTGTTTCGTGTTTTAATTCTTCTGTTCCGTAGATATCTGGATAGATAGCAGAAACACCATCTTGCAATGCTTTTATCTGAGCATCTACGCCTTGTTTAACTGTTGGAAGTCCAGGAATACCCATTTCCATTCTTACGAATGAAGCACCTGTTTCTTTTTCTATATCATCAACAATTTTCTTAACTTCTCTAATAGAAGCCTTGCCGACGCTTTGTATTTTGTTTGCAGCGATTATCTCGTTGACTTTTTCTCTGTTTAGAGGTATTGTATTCATAGTTTTAGTTTTTATTTCGTGTTTTTTATTTTCTAGTTAAGGTTTGAGCCAGTATTGGAGTTTATTCCATCATATTTTGCGCTCTGTGCTGGATTTATCTCCTTCATTATTTTTATAACTTCTGTCTGCTCATTGACAGGAGCTCCTTTGTAAATGTTTACTATTTCATCTGCCTTTGCTTCTATGAATTGAGTTACGCACACCAGACCGCTTCTTTCCTGGTGCACGGTTTTCAAATCTTTCAAAGCTTGGAAGATATTATTTCTTGCAGAGATTTGATCATCTCCGCTCAACATATCCAATCCTAGTCTGTGATATTTATACAAAGCACTATGCATTGCAGCATAGGTAGAATTTGTATAATTCTCTATCATCCAATATTTATTGTTGTTTCCACTTTCTGCACGCTTCCAGCCTTTGTTTGGAGATTTTTGGGAAGCAGATACAATATTTTGACAAGTTTCAAAATATTTCTCTCCCCCATGCATAGAGAAACTATCTCCGTCTAATGCAAGAAAATAATTAAGATAGAAAGCCACTGTTGAAAGGAGATTGCTAGTGTAGTTGTTTTCATCAAACTCCATATTCTGACCTTCTATAAATTTAAAGGTAAAATCTTTTTCTTGGGTATTAAGCATTGTGGTAGTATAAGTAGAACCATAAACAGGTCTGCGCAACTGTATATACATATCTCCAGAAAAATCCTCCTGAGTTGCATGAGTCTTTACATTTATGGTTATACTACCTTCTATTTTTTCAATATCCTCATAATGAAAGTTTGTCCATTGTTTCTGGTTGACAAAATCATTAAGAGCATTTTGAATTGTTGTGAATATTTCCCTATCTGTTCCCTGTAACTGTGTGGCAGAAACTGACACATTAACTTTGAATTCCTGTGAAAAAACATTCACAGAACACATCAAAATCAATATTACAAGACAGAATCTTCTTATCATAAGAAACTAAGTATTTTATCCACTATATCCTTTGCCACTTCCCTCTTTGTTTTCAATGGTAAAGGTGTAATGCTTTCTTTATCTATCAAGGTTACTTTGTTCGTTTTAACCTCAAAGCCTGCTCCTTTATCGTTCAAAGAGTTCAAGACAATAAAATCCAGATTTTTTCTTTCCAGTTTACCTCGTGCATTTTCTATCTCGTTGTCTGTTTCCAACGCAAAACCTACCAAGATTTTATTTCCTTTTCTCTCACCCAAAGATTTCAAGATATCTTTTGTAGGAGCAAGTTCCAAAACCAAAGCTGTTTCTTCCTTTTTCATTTTATTGGAACGCTTATATTTTGGAGTATAGTCTGCTACTGCTGCGGAACAAATGGCAACATCACTCTTATCAAAACAAGATACTGCCGCTTCATACATTTGTTCTGCGCTCTCTACCTTTATTATCTCCAAGTTTGGACAAGGATTTATCTTTTCTTGCGTTGGACCGCTGACAAGATAAACTTTTGCACCTCTATCCAATAATTCTCTGGCAATATCATATCCCATCTTACCAGAAGAATTGTTTGAAATAAAACGTACTCTATCTATCTGCTCCCTTGTAGGGCCTGCTGTAATGGTAAAAGTCTTTCCTTTGAAATCTTCTGTCTTGGACAATTCTCTTTCAACGAAAGCAAGTATTTCTTCTGGCTCTGCCATTCTTCCCTTTCCCTCTGTACCACAAGCAAGGAAACCCTCCTGCGCTTCTATCATTCTTACCCCACGAGAGACAAGTTTTGCCATATTTTCTTGAACGCCAGGATTGCTATACATTACATTATTCATAGCTGGTGCAAGAAATACAGGCTTATTAAAAGCAAGAAGCGTAGTAGAAAGAGCATCATCTGCAATGGCATTGGCATACTTACCTATAATATTAGCACTTGCTGGAGCCAGTATCATAAGGTCTGCCCAATTTGCCAAAGAAATATGTTGTGTTTGCTCTTCATCATAGGAAGAAAACATCTCGCTATAAACCCTATGAGAAGAAACAGTCTGCAAGGTTACTTCTGTTACAAACTCAAAAGCATTCTTAGTTGCAACAACTCTAACCTCACAACCATTCTTTACAAGTAAACGGACAAGCATAGGTGTCTTATAAGCAGCTATCCCACCGCTTACACCAACTAATACTTTTTTACCATTTAACATTGCAGTAAAGTACTTGTTTTATGAATATTATTCGTTTTCTTCTTCGCTTTGTTGAGGAAGTTCTGTATTACCATGACCTAATTCACTATTTCTATACAATAGCTGGTCATCTTCATATTCTTTGATAGCAATAAGATATGGTTTTGGTAATTGTTCATAAAAACGAGAAACTTCTATTTGTTCCTTGTTTTCAAATGTATCATCAACTGAAACTTCATTGATAGCAAAATCTTCTATTTTCTTGTACAATTCCTGTTTCAATTCGCTTGCAATTTGGTCTGAACGTTTTGAAAGCATAGAAACTGTTTCATAGAAATTACCAGTTAGTTTGCTAAAATCATTGACATTTCTTGTCTTTGTTGTTGAATCAGCTTGTGTTTTTTTATAATCCATTATTTTATTGTTTTTTATAATTTTTCTACTTCTTTTTTTGCAAATTCATATTTAGCCTTCAGTTCTGCAATCTTTGCCTTATCTGTAAACTTTTCAAACAATGCTTCATATCTTTCATAATCCAATATCATCACGTTCCATCTTTCCTTCTTCTTTTCCTCTACGCTACCATAGGCGAAATGATAATCTGCCAAAACAACGTAATACATTGCATCCTGACGATATTCTGTCTGATCTGAATATTTGTTTATAAAACTCTTTAAGGCAGTCTGTGCAGACTGATATTGACCATATTTATAATAGTTATATGCCTGTGTATAATCTTTCTTTATTATCTTCATTCTCAATTCATCCATACACTTGTTGGCATCTTGGACTCTTGGAGAATTAGGATATTTTGCAACATAATCTTGAAAAGCTTTTATAGACTCTTCACTTAAAGTCTGGTCAAGATAAAATTCTGGAGATTCCTTGTATTTACAATATGCTGAAAGATACAAAGCTTCTTCTGCTTTTTCTGAATATGGAAACCAACGCACGAAGTTTTCAAACTGATATCCAGCAGAATAATACTGTCCATCTTCCATCAAACTCTTGCCATAATACATATTTACATCTTCTGCCTTATCCTTACCTCTAAAGTATAGTATCAAATTTTCAAACAACTGGTTTGCATGATAATAATCGCCTTGTTCATAAGCCTTTACTGCTGCTTCATACTTAGCGTCATTATCATTACCATTCAATAGTTTTTTGTGTGAACTTTTGCAAGATGTAAGGCATATCATACACACAATGACTAAAATACAACTTAATAAAGTATTATGTCTTATATTAGTTTTCACGTTCTATTCCTAGTTTTAAAAATAATTTGCAAATATACTAAAATTTATTCACAAAACGCTAAAAAGGCAAATATATTTTATTGACAGGATTCCATCTAATGGTCTAATCGCTCCCTATAGTAGCGAATTAGACCATTAGACGAAACACCTTATCCGTTTCAACTCTTCGTTTCGCTTTTTTAACATCAAAAGATATTTTTCTAACTCTTCGTTTTAGAAAATTATAATCAAGTTTTAGTAATCTGAAACGAAGAGTTAAAAATAGTCTATCACTGATAAACTAACATTAGAATCAAAAAGTACAATAACAAAAGTAAGTTTCCGATTGACAGTAAATATTTTTCTTCATTCTTTTGTTCAGTATTAAAATTGTTGTATCTTTGCAAAAGAATCTTCCCTTGCAAAGACGTCAGGTCGGTTTTACCGATGGCTGCGGTAGTTTGGGAAGATTCTTTTTACTTTATAAAGGCGAATACCTCTGTGTAGCAGGAGACTATTATTGTCGAGAGCAGCAGTTTGAAGGGTATTCGTCTTTAATTTATCATCATAGAACTGAACTTCTCTTACCTAACTCTTGAATCCAATTTCTTAAAATTTAACAATATTTTACTATTTCTTTGTTTTTTTCTCTTGTTTTTGAGTGCAGACAAACAGAATTAGCCTTATTTTTCCTCATTTTCTCGTTTTTTAACAGGAAAATCACTCTAAAAACAGATATTATTCATCTTTCTAATAAACAATAGAATACAAAAAGTACTAAGAATTATTTATCATTTTTTTTGAAAAAAGTTGCAAAAAAACTTGCCAGTAATCAAAATTGTTGTACCTTTGCACTCGGAAAGTTGGCTGAGTGGTCGATAGCGGCGGTCTTGAAAACCGTTGACCTTCACGGGTCCGGGGGTTCGAATCCCTCACTTTCCGCCAAGAATTAAAGGTTGTGGTTTCTACAATCTTTTTTTTGTTTTATATTCATTCATATTCTTACCATTGTTTATTATTTCTCCACAATAAAATATTCTTTTTTTCGTATTTAGTTAAGTATATTTAAACATAATAGACTTATGCCAGAAATAGACACTAAATACATTAAACAGTTATTCTCATTTGTAACAGACGAACAATTGGAGAAGTTTGCTCAACTAGGACCTCTTTATGCTGAATGGAATGAAAAGATAAATGTCATTTCCAGAAAAGATATTGACAATTTATTTATACACCATGTGCTACACTCTCTTGCTATTGCAAGAATCTGTTCTTTCAATCCAGATGCAAAAATTCTTGACGTAGGTACTGGTGGAGGTTTTCCTGGAATTCCGCTAGCCATCCTATTCCCTAAAGCTCAGTTTCATCTAATAGATAGAATAGCCAAGAAAATAAAAGTAGTAAATGCTGTAAAAGATGCCTTGGATTTGAAAAATGTTGTGGCAGAACAAAAACCTTGTGAAGAAATAGAAGGAAAATATGATTTCATAATTTCTCGTGCTGTTACCAATATGCAGGATTTTTACAAAATGTCTAAAAAACACGTTTCTCTTACAAACAAACACGCATTACGCAACGGCATTTTATACCTTAGAGGAGACGATGCAGAACAAGAACTGCAAAACTTCAAACATTTCTACAAAATATACAATGTAGGAAAATACTTCTACAACCCATTCTTTGAAACAAAGCGTTTGGTTTATATTCCTGTATACAAGAAATAATTAAATATGAAAACAAAAATTTTATCACTAGCATTTGCTTTAGTTGATTTGCTTTGCTTAAACGCAACAGCTCAAACACCCGTTACAAAATATTATTATGGCAAATGGATTGGATTCAACAAGCCTGTAGTTCTTGATTCTTTGAACAATCAAGGCAAGAGTTTCTCCATTGATGATTACATCAGTACACCTAAATGGGAAGATGCTTATGCAAACAACAGCGAAAACACCAAAGAAGACGGAATCATTACAATAGGAATCCACCAATGTGGAGCAGAGGATTACAATATTGTAGAAAGATTCTTCAAAATAAGCACACAAAAAAGAGAAAAAGTAAAATTTGAAGTCTATAGCAACTCCAAATTAAAAATCTCCATAGACGGAGAAAAAGTCTCTGAAAAAAGTACAGAAGAAGATGAAATGACAAATGAGACTAAGGTCTTGGTTGAAAAAGAACTAAATCCTGGAACTCATATTATAGGAATTTCTCAACTATGTCTTCTTTCAAAAGGAGCAGGAGACAACAATGAGCATTACAAACTAAAGACTCTATTATTTACAGATAACACAAAGCAAAACAAAATGCTTGACAAATCTGGTCTCACTTTAGAGACTATGCTTTGTGGAGAAAACCCTTATAGTGTAAGCATTTCTCCTAAAGGAGATTTGTATATGGTTAAATACTCTAAGACAGACAAGAAAGGCAACCGCACCTATAGAATAGAAGTAAGAACAACAATGAATGACAACATAGTCTTTGAAGACAAAAACATTCTTTCTTACCAATGGATTACAAATTGTTTGGACTACAAGAGAACAAGTCTTCTTTATTACAAAGATGGTTCTACCATTTACACGCTTAATCCTTTGACTAGCGAAAAAGAGACTAAAGCAAAAGATATTGCAGATGGAAGCATAACTCTTGGATATGATTTCATCCTTGTTTCTAAAACTTCAAAAAGAGACAACACCTCTGGAGATTTACACAGAATGTATCTTCCTGATGATAGAATTCCAGGCTGGAGAGACAGAACAACTATTTGTTGGGATAATGGAGTACCTCTATTCCACACATATCGTTCAACTTATCTAAACGATATAAATGACAACAACCGTATTCTTTTCTCTATGAGCTCTAACGACATCACCAAACGACCATTTTCTTTCAATAGTATCTATCAATACAATTTAGAATCTAATAAAATGGATACTTTGATAGAAAACGACGGATTTGTTTCTTCTGCTCAATATCTAAGAGATAACGAAAACATAGTTATTGTTGCTAGTAACGAAGCATTCAACTCTCTTGGCTCTACTGTCAAGAAAGGAATGATTCCTAATGCTTTCAACAACTCTATCTACCTAATGAATTTAGAAACTAAGGAAATAAAAGCAATAGGAAAGAATTTCAACCCTTCTGTAAAAAATGTAATAGTTAGAAAAAACAACCTTTACATATTGTGTGAAGATAAAGACTCTATAAATGTCTATAAATATAGTTTGAAAGACAACACCTTTACTCTTCTTCCATTGGAGGTTGATATTGTTCACGATTTTGATGTTTCAGAAGATGAAGATCGTATAGTTTACTACGGAGAAAATTACAATAAACCAAATCGTGTATTCACATATCTGTACGGTAAAGTAAAAGAAGTTGTATTCCCTAAACAAGAAGAATTCAAAAACCTATCTATAGGAAATATGGAAACATTCTCTTTCCGTATGCACAACTCCAACATAGATGGAAGACTTTACTACCCAGCAGACTTTGACTCTACAAAGAAATATCCTATGATTGTTTATTATTATGGTGGCTGTTCTCCTACAGACCGTAGCTTTGAAATGAGATATTCTGCATGGTTGTACACTCAACAAGGTTACATGGTTTATGTTGTAAATCCTAGTGGAACTACAGGCTGGGGACAAGAGTTTGCTGCTAGACACGTAAACGCTTGGGGAGATTATACTGCAGATGAAATCATAGAAGGTGTAAAACGAGTATGCAAAGCTTATCCTTTCATAGATAGCAAACACATTGGCTGTATGGGAGCAAGTTATGGTGGTTTTATGACACAATATCTACAAACCAAAACAGATATTTTTGCTTGTGCAATTTCTCACGCAGGTATTTCAAATATAACATCTTATTGGGGTGAAGGTTATTGGGGCTATTCTTATTCTGGTGCTGCTACAGCTGACAACTATCCTTGGAACAATCCAGACATTTACACAAAACATTCTCCATTATTTAACGCAGACAAAATCCATACTCCTCTCCTACTTCTTCACGGAACATCTGACACAAATGTTCCTATTGGAGAAAGTATCCAAATGTACAACGCATTAAAGATACTTGGAAGAGAAGTTGAGTTTATCACAGTAAAAGGAGAAAACCACGGCATAGTTGATTTCAACAAACGTATGCAATGGAACAACACAATCTATGCTTGGTTTGCAAAATGGTTGAAAGAAGACTCTTCTTGGTGGGATGAACTTTATCCAAAAGAAGAATTCTAAACAATATTTCTCATATTACTAAAAACAAAGGCGATAACACAAAATTATCGCCTTTTTATTTTTATCAAATGTTAGCAAAATAAAACGAAGAGTTAGAAAAATATCTTTTGATGTTATTCTAGTAAAACGAAGAGTTATTTTCTACTCACTTAAAAGTTCTGGACGTCGTTCTTTAGTTCTTTGCAACGCTTGTTCATATTTCCATTGTTCTATCTTGGCTTCATGTCCAGAAAGAAGAACTTCTGGTACTTTCCAGCCATTATATTCTGCTGGGCGAGAATAAACTGGAGGTGCAATCAAATTATCTTGAAAAGAATCACTCAAAGCACTTTGTTCATCATTCAAAACCCCTGGTATCAACCTTGCAACGCTATCTGCAATAACCATAGCAGCTAACTCTCCTCCACTAAGAACATAATTTCCTATAGATATTTCTCTGGTTATAAGATGCTCTCGTATTCTTTCATCTATGCCTTTATAGTGGCCACAAAGAATACATAGATTTCCTTTCAAAGACAATTCGTTTGCAAGAGGTTGTGTCAGCATCTCTCCATCTGGGGCTGTGTAGATAATCTCATCATAAGTTGTTTTTTCTTTCAAATGTTTCAAACAATTATCTACAGGCTCTATCTGCATAACCATACCAGCTCCACCACCAAAAGCATAATCATCTACACTCTTGTGTTTATCCAAGGAATAGTCTCTAAGATTGTGTATATTTACCTTTAAATGTCCTTTTGTTTGAGCTCTTTTAAGAATGGATTCATTAAAAACTCCCTCAAACATTGCAGGAAATAATGTAATAATATCTATTTGCATAAATTTTCTTTTTTGCAAAAATACAAAAAAAGTAAGGTATGAGTGGTTTAGTCTTGAAATATTTTGTATTTTTGCACATTAAACAAGAAATAGGTTTTGAAATAGATATGAAAAAAAATACTAAAATTGCTTTTTTAAGCCTTGCTATTCTTTTAGGCTTTGGTGCTAATGCTCAAAACAGAAACTATGCAGTAACACCAGACTTTGACAGCGCAGACTATGCTCAATACAATAGTTTTATGATAAAACCTTTTGCAATGATAGGCCAAACACTGTACTTGCAAAATGTTAACAGCGAACTATTAAACTATTTCTTTGTAGGCAACATAGGCCCTCACGAAAAGAAAGACAAATCTGGAGTCACTTATTATAAACTTACAAGAATGCCAGAAGAAAAGCTTAACTCTTTGGCAGGCAAATGGTTTATAGTATTAGACTATGTTGCAGACCAATTCTCATACAATCGTATCTACAATGCAGCAGATGAGATGAAGGATTACTCTAAAATGCGTCATCCTTTCCTAAAACTATTGGTTGGAAACACAAGCGATACAGTATTTTATGAATACCAGAACTTCTACAACCAGTATCACTCTCCTTTCATTCCTATGTCTTACTACAATGCAGCAAAGAATGAATACCCTCACAAAACATTTGCATTTGACGATTTAAACCTTATCACATACGATACAAATGCTAACTATGCTATTGTTCCTGACCAACTTATAGGACAAAAACTGACTCTTCCTGTTGTTACAGATGCTACATACGAAAGACTATTCAATGGAACACGTTTGTATAACTACCCTGATGACAGCAGAAAATATTCTTTCACAGACTACCCTCTAGCTAAGGCCAAAAGATTGGAAGGAAAGTCTTTCATAGTAAAAGATATAGCTTTTGATGCAGAGAGTTTGACAAACGTATATTTGAAACTTGTTCAAAATGGAAGCAAGGATACTATTTATTACAAATACCCTACTAAAAATCAAAGAGATTTATTCCCATTTGTAATAGAAAGCTTCTATGCAAAAATCAAGAAAGACTACAAAAACAGAGAGTTTACTGTTCGTGGAGATAAATATCCTTTGACTGTAATAGATTTGAGAAGAAAAAGACCTCTTACTCTTCACCAAGGAGATATTTTCAAATGTCTTGACGTTGTTGTTAAAGATGGTAAATTCCAAATGCTTATGCGTACAGAAAAAGGAAGAAAATTCTATATGCCAGAAGATTATGCATTAGGTGATTTACTTTCTTTCGGAGATTATCTTTCAACAGAAAAAATAGAAAAATATCGTGACACCTACCCTACATATTACAAAGCTATCTGCCAAAAAGAACTTATTCAAGGTATGAGTATGGATATGGTAGAGCAAAGTTGGGGCAAACCAGAAAGAACAGTTAAAACAAACTTTGACGGAAGCGACCAGCAATGGTTCTACATGGGTAATATCTACGTTATCTTCAAAAACAATGTCTTACACAGGGTTGCAATGATTCCTGTAGAAATGAGATAAGCAACCAATGATGGACGAAAATAAGGAGATACTGCATCTTGTTCACAAATATGAAAACATGCTTCAAGAAGGGACAAACGTATGGTTTGACTCTATTGATTATGTTGACATTATAGACTGGTATCAAGACCACGATTTGTTCGATAAAGCTACAGAAGTAATCAACAGGGCATATGAGTTATTCCCTGATGATGAAGAAGTAGTCATTAGACTGGTAGATACATTCATAGCAAAGAAAGACTATGACTCTGCCATTGAAGCATTAAAACCTTGCCTGGAAAACAATCCGTCAAACATAATCCATAGTGCTTTGGCAGGCATCTATATTGAAAAAGGATGCAACCTAAACGAAGCAGAAACAATTCTTACTAGACTTATAGAAGAAGAAAAAGACGACTATTATTTCAACTATTATCTCCTAGGCCGTCTTTTCCTTACGACTGCAAGACCAGACAAAGCTGAGCCTTATCTTCGTAGAGCACTACTAGAAGATCCTGAAGACAATGGCATTCTTCTAAACTATGCACAATGTGCTGAATACAAAGATTTGAACGAGATAGTCAAGAAAACTCTTACACATCTAACAGACAAACATCCATTCAATGATATGTTGTGGTACTTCCTTGGAGTAACACAATATGAAAATGGAGAGTATAATGAAGCTTTGGTTTCTTTGGACTATGCTATTGCCATAGATTCAGAAGACTCTATTCGTCACGCTCTAAAAGCAGATATTTTCTTTGCTCTGGGACAAGAAGATCTTTCTATAGAAGAATCTTTGATTGCATGTAAATACACAAATGAACCACACGACTTCTACATAAACATAGCAAACATGTATCTTCATCAAAAAAACTATGTTGATGCTGAAACATATTTCAAAATGTCTTTGGAAGTTGAAGGTAAAACACCCTCTCCTATTGGTCTTTTAGGATTAGCTCAAACCTATTTTCTATCTGGAAAGAAAGCCCTAGCAAATCGCTTAATGGATAAAGCATGGGGGCAAGGATTTGAGTCTAGATATTTTCTTGCAACTGCAGAAAAACTACACGACGAAGGTCTTATTGAAGAAAGCGCCTCAATATTTGCAGAGCTAACCAATGACGAAAACTACGGCATAGCCCTTGCCTCTATCATCGCTTTGGCATATATAAGTGCAGAATGCGATAATGTCCTTGAAGCCATGAAGTTATTGGAAGAAGCTATAAGAAGCAATTTCTGCACAGATGATTTATATTTTGCTATCTTGGAAATATCTTGTCTAGATAGTAAATTCTACCATTACACAAAAATGGCATTGAATCACATTTCCTCAATGGAAAACTTTGAAGAAGAAATAGAAAGAAATTTCCCTGAATTACTGGAAAACAAAAATTATAAAAAAGCCTTAAAGGATTTAAACATTGAATAGTATGAAAAAAACAATAATATGCTTTTCTTTGTTGCTATGTTGTTTGTTCAACGCTCTAAACAGTTATGCACAAGAAAGCAACAAAACATCTGTTTCCACTCCAACCATAAACACAACACAGGAAGAAAAACAAGGTGCTATTACTAAGGTTATCTCCTGGTACAACGACAATTTGAACTACGGCACTATCACTTTACTGATGGCTGTAGAGAGTTCTTTCATTCCTTTTCCATCAGAGGTTGTCATTCCTCCTGCTGCATATAAAGCATCTACAGAAGAAGATGGGCTAAATATAGTATTGGTTGTTATCTTTGGAACGCTAGGTGCTATTATTGGTGCTATCATCAACTACGTTCTTTCCCTACTTGTTGGCAGGCCAATAATATACAAGTTTGCAGATTCCAGACTTGGACACATGCTTCTACTAAGCAAAGAGAAAGTCGAGAAAGCTGAAAAATATTTCGTAAAGCACGGAAAATCATCCACATTCATTGGAAGACTAGTCCCTGCTGTTAGACAGTTAATCTCTATTCCAGCTGGTCTTGCAAAGATGAATATGATTACCTTTGTTTCATTCACAGCATTAGGCGCAGTAATATGGAATAGCATACTGGCATTACTTGGTTATCTTGCAAAAGGACAACAAGATATAATAGAGAAATATAGTAGTGAATTGTCATACGTATTATTAGGATTGGGTGCATTGTTTGTTGCCTACCTAGTATACAATGGATTTAAGAAAAAGAAAACACCTACTACTGAAAAATAAATGTACACAAAAAAGACTTTTGGTCTTATCGGTTACCCTTTAGGACATTCTTTTTCACAACAATATTTTACAGAAAAATTTCTTACCCTAGGACTTAAAGGTTGGGAATACAAAACCTTTGAGATAGAGAATTTAGATTTATTACCTAGTGTTTTAGAAAACAATCCAAATCTTGCAGGATTTAACGTAACTTCACCATACAAGGAAGATATTTTTTCCCATTTGGATGAAGTTGATAGTATTGCTAAAGAAATACATTCTGTCAACTGTGTAAAGGTTGCAAATCAGAAGCTTGTTGGATTCAATACAGACTGGACAGGATTTAAACAATCTTTAGAAAACCAAGTTAACATATCCTCTATTCAAAAAGCAATAATTCTTGGAAGTGGTGGAGCGGCAAAAGCTGTAGGATATGCTCTATCTTGCCTTGGAATAGAATTTAAATACATCTCTAGACAAAAGAACAACAATTCTAAGCTATTTCTAAGCTACGAAGAATTAAACGCATTAGATTTTGATTCTTTTGAGTTAATTGTTAATGCCACTCCTTGTGGAATGTTTTCTCGTCCAGAGATTGCAGCAATAGATACAGAGAAAATAACAGGACAGCACACCGTCTTTGATTTAATCTACAATCCTCCTCAAACACCTCTTCTTCATCAATCTCTAAAACAAGGTGCAAGAATCATAAATGGATTAGAAATGCTGCATCTACAGGCAGAATATAGTTGGAAAATATGGAGAGAATCTTATGAATAAGACTCTATTATTGATTATACCATTACTTGAGGTAATACTTGTAAGATTCAAATTTATAGAAATTTGTATAAAACCACTCAACACACTTATACACGAACTATCTCATGCGTTGGTTGCTCTTATTCTTGGCAACAAAGTTAAAGAAATCAAGATAAATACAGATTATTCTGGCTCATGCACAACAGCTGGCAAGAGCAAAGTAAAGCAATTCTTCATTTCTATTGCAGGATACACATTACCAGCTATTTTAGGATTTTTAATTATAAAGTTTCTCGGAGGAGAACATCAAATATATTTCTTCTACATTCTAATTTTTATCAACATAATAGCCTTAATTCTTTACATTCGCAATAGCTTTGGAATCATCTGGACTATTGTATTTATACTACTAAACCTTTGCTTTATATACTTTCCATTTTTTACTGAATATCACGAATATATATTATACACTTATGCTTGTATTATATTATTGGAAAATATAATTTCCACTCTTATTCTTGTAAAAATAAATTTTTCCAACTCCAAGAAAGCAGGAGACTCTACCATACTGGAAAAGACAACACATATTCCAGCAATCATCTATTCCCTTGCCTTCTTTGCATTTTCCATTTGGCTAACATACAAAGCCTACACCATCATCCTTTTTAGATATTTCCAATAACTTTATTCTACAGTAACTTCAAAACAAGTTTCTATAAAAATAAAAACCCGAAAGTCTTTTTTTTCTTCAACTTTCGGGGTTTTCAATTGTTTTATTTATATTTCTTAATCTTCCTCCAAAGATTCTTCTTCTAATATTTCTAACATATATCTTGCTTGAGGTTGCCCTTGTACTGCTGATCTCTTCCACCAATATTTTGCTTGCTTATAGTCTTGGCTTACTCCGTCACCATTATAATAGCAGACGCCCAAACCATATTGTGCTCCTGGATGACCTTGTGCTGCTGATTTCTTCCACCAATATACTGCTTGCTTATAGTCTTGGCTTACTCCGTCACCAAATTCATAGCAGACACCCAAACCATATTGTGCTCCTGCATGACCTTGTTCTGCGGCTTTCTCCCACCAATATACTGCTTGCTTATCATCTTGGCTTACTCCGTCACCATGAGCATAGCAGACACCCAAATTATATTGTGCTTCTGCATGACCTTGTTCTGCGGCTTTCTTAAACCAAGAGATCGCTTCTGTATAATTTTCTTCTTGATAAAAAGACATCCCTTTTTCAAATTCTTCTTGTCCTTTTTGTGCGAATGAACATAGAGCAACAATGGTTGCTAGACATAAAAATAGTAGTTTTTTCATAGTTAAAAATTTTTATTTTGAGGCTGCGAAGGTAATAAAAAAAAATTGAATATCAAAGTTGCAGTATAGAAATAAGACTAATTGTAACAAATTGGAGCATTTTGAAAGAAATTGAGGGGTTTGATGGAGGGGAAAGAGATAAAAATTTAGGCAAATGGAGGGGTAAAAAAATAAAACGCCGTTTAAAAAAATTAAAACGGGCAAATAATTTTTTAAAACGCCGTTTTAATTTTTTAAAAGGGCGTTTTATTTCAACGAAACGGCGTTTTATTTCAACGAAAAAGCCCTACTTTTTGGGGAAGCAGGGCTCTAAAAGGGTGTATAAAGGATATAAATTATAATCTAATTTGTTGCGTGAGTTAGATGCTAAAAGAAGATTCTAAATCTCTGTAATGATTGCGAGGAAATAGTAAAATTTTTAGTCATTTTCATTATATGTGTATAAAAATTTTCCATAAGATTTATTTGCTTTAATATTTGATGCAAAAT
>JAGHSX010000108.1 GCA_018065645.1 Candidatus Scybalousia scybalohippi | reverse complement strand
TATGCAAACCACTAATTTAACATATAATTTTAGCGACCCAAAAACTATAAAAATCTGTGTTGTTGGGCTAGGTTATGTCGGTTTGCCTTTAGCTAGACTATTTTCAAAGAAATATAAAACCATAGGTTTTGATATAAATAAAGATAGAATATTTTCTTTACAATCTGCATTAGATACAACAGGGGAAATCTCAACAGAAATATTACAAGAATCTTTAAGGGGAAATTTAACTTTTACAGCGAGTGTTGATGAAATAAAGGATTGTAATATTTTTATAGTTACTGTTCCAACACCAGTAGATGAATACAATAGACCAGATCTTTATCCGCTATTATCAGCAAGTGAAATAATAGCGGATGTTCTTTCTGTAGGTAATATTGTTATCTATGAGTCAACCGTCTATCCTGGCGTTACAGAAGAAGAATGTGTGCCAGTATTAGAGAAATGCTCAGGTCTAAAATTAAATAAGGATTTCTTTGTTGGTTATTCTCCTGAGAGAATAAATCCTGGAGATGAAGTTCACACTGTTGAGAAAATAAAAAAAGTAACCTCTGGTTCCACTCCACAAATAGCAGAAATAGTTGACAAATTATATAATACTGTTTTAGATGCAGGTACACATAAAGCTCCATCAATAAAAGTTGCAGAAGCATCAAAAATTATAGAAAACTCTCAAAGAGATGTTAATATTGCTTTTATGAATGAGTTAGCAAAGATATTTAATGCAATGGATATTGATACTAATGATGTTATAGAAGCTGCCTCATCTAAATGGAATTTTATTCCTGTACATCCAGGCTTGGTCGGTGGGCATTGTATAGGAGTAGATCCATATTATCTTATACAAAAAGCACAAGTATATGGAGTAATGCCACATATTATGTCTAATGCTAGAAGGCTAAATGATAGTATGGGCGAGTATGTTGCAAATCAAGTTATAAAGTATATGAATAAAAAAGCAATATTGGTTAAAGATGCAGATATTCTTATACTTGGTTTCTCTTTTAAGGAGAATTGTGCAGACATACGAAATACTAAAGTCGTAGATATATACAATACCTTATTAGAATACACAAACAATATAATGATCTATGATCCGCATGTAGATGTGGCTTTGGTAAGAAAGGATTATAATATAGAGGTTGAAAATGTATTGGAACAAAAAAAATATGATGCAATAATATTGGCTGTTGCTCATAATGAATTTTTGTCTTTAGATCTAAAACCTTTTATTAAGCAAAATTCTGTTGTTTACGATGTAAAAGGAGTTTTGCCAAGAGATATTATAGACGCACGATTATAACAAATAATTTTACAAAATAAAATGAATAAGAATAGGAACTTGTTTTACAAAGCTGTTAGATGGTATTTCAATCAGAAAGCATTGCCTCATTGGGCTATGTTGTTTCTGGATGCTTTAATAGTTTTTGTTTCTGCATTTATGTGCCATCTTATAGAGATGGGTCCATTTGAAACATTTACATCATTTTACCCTTTGTGTTTAACATTGTTGGTATATGTTGCTGTATATGTTGTTGGATTTATGTTGATGGGCACATATAGAGGTGTTATGAGATATTCCACCATTTCAGATTTATATAGAATAGGTGTTGCAAACATAATATCTGTACTTATAATAGCATTCAGCCGTTTTTTGTTAAAGTTAGATGATATATTTGTTGTGATAAGGTTGAGGGAACTTATCTATACATATCTTATATCTACTTTTGCAATGTGTGTACTTAGAGCCATAGTAAAGAGATTATATGAAAAAATAGAAGGTAAATCTACTACAATACCTATCTTTATTTACGGAGTAAAGACAGGAGGAATCAGTATTGCAAAAAGCGTTTCTAATGGGGCAAGGAATTTTGTATTGAAAGGTTTTATCAGTGATGCAGATGATATGTCTGGTAAAATGCTTATGGGAGTGAATGTGTATAAGAATGATGATACTCTTGTATCTCATATGAAATCTCAAGGAGTTAAAGCGTTGCTTATATCTCCATTAAAGAGAGATGCTTTTGCTAATAATCCTACGATGGCAGATCGTTTGATTAGTGCAGGTATTACTGTTTATACTATGGGGTCTGCTCAAGAATGGGATGGAAAGAGTGATATAAAAGCTTCTCAATTAAGAGAAATACAAATTGAAGACCTTTTACATAGAGAGGAAATCGATGTAGATATGAAGTCTATTGAGCAGTTGTTAAGAGGGAAAAGAGTCTTTATTACAGGTTCAGCTGGTAGTATAGGTAGCGAAATGGTAAGACAAATAGCAAAATTTGATCCAGAACAACTTATACTTATAGATGAAGCAGAAACTCCTCAGCATGATATAAGATTGATGTTGAAAAAACAATTTCCTCATGTTAAAGCAGAAAGCATAGTTACTTCTATTACAAAACACAGAAGAATGGAGTCATTATTTAAAATGTATAGACCAGACTATGTATTTCATGCTGCTGCGTATAAACATGTACCTATGATGGAAGATAACCCAAGTGAAGCTGTTCACAATAATATTGATGGTACAAGAGTTATAGCAGACTTGTCTGTTAAATATGGTGTTAAGAAGTTTGTGATGGTTTCTACAGATAAAGCTGTAAATCCAACAAATGTTATGGGTTGTTCTAAACGTATTTGTGAAATATATGTTCAAAGTCTTGATAAGGCAATAAAAGATGGAAAGGTTGAAGGTATAACGCAATTCGTAACAACTAGGTTCGGAAATGTGTTAGGTTCTAATGGTTCTGTTATACCTTTATTTAGAGAGCAAATCAAGAATGGCGGTCCTATAACGGTAACACATCCTGATATTGTCCGTTTCTTTATGTTAATTCCAGAAGCTTGTAAATTGGTTTTGGAAGCAGGTACTATGGGCAAAGGTGGAGAAATATTTGTGTTTGATATGGGAAAACCTGTAAAGATAGTAGATTTGGCTAAGAGAATGATCAATCTTAGTGGCGCAGAAGGTATAGAGATAAAGTTTACAGGATTGAGAGATGGAGAAAAACTCTATGAAGAGGTTCTTAATGATGAAGAGGTTACAAAACCAACTTTCAATAAGAAAATAAAAATTGCTCAGGTTAGAGAATATGACTACGAGGATGTTTGTAAAGATTTGGATAATCTTCTTAGTGTAAGTTATCTGTACGATGACATGAATACCGTTGCAGAAATGAAGAAGATAGTTCCAGAATACAAATCACAGCATTCTAAATATGAAAGTTTGGATAAGTAATCTAATTTGAATACAAGAATAAAAAAGCGTCCATTTTTCATTGGACGCTTTTTTTTATTTTTCATTTTTAGAATTATTATCTTGCCCAGTCTTTTAAATCTGCTTTTGCTTCTATTTTGTTCTCAATTGCATCGTCTAGGTTTGGAAAGAAATCAATTCCTGTTATTCTTTCTACATTATCTACGGTATTTACATAATAATCTCTATTTTGTTTTTCTCCGTTGTTCTTGCAGATAAATCCTATTGCTTTTGGCTCACCACTTAAGCATAATACAACTTTAAAGAACGCTTCAGGAACAACAACTTTATTGTTTCCTATGGTTTTGTGTTTTTGTTTGTAAAGTATAGGCCCACAAACTATGTAAACTTCGCCATACTCTTTTGCCCATTTACGGCAAAGGCTTTCAATGTCGTTCCATCTGCCTGCATTTAATTTTGAATCTTGTGGACACATATTTGTAAGTAGAAAAGATTCATACATAGCATCTGCATCCCATTTGTTATCCCCAGCAGGACACATATGGCCTCTACTCCATCCACTGCCTTTATAGTCTGCCAATGTTGTACGTGGTTTTGATACTTCCTTGTCTTCATGGAAAGCAGAAGTAGGTCTTTGTATATCTCCTTCACAATGCTCTTTTGTCAATTTCCAAGCAACCCAATTAGGAATTTTTGTCTCTTTATTGTAAGAGACCGTATAAGCTATTCTATGTAATATTTGTTCTGGAGTATTTTCCAGCTTCGCTGGAATTTCAACACCTTCGTAATTCTTGATGTCTTGAGAACTATTGGTCGCCTTTGCTTTTGTAAAGTCACAAGAGCTTAATAATAAAGAACTAACAAAAAGAAGCGTGAATAATTTTAGAAGTCTTGTTTTCATAAATTTTATAATTTAAATTCCAATGAAAGGTATTTATACGAAAAAAGAGATTTGATTTCTCAAACCTCTTTTTCTTGTTTGGCGGTCTGGACGAGACTCGAACTCGCGACCCCATGCGTGACAGGCATGTATTCTAACCAAACTGAACTACCAGACCATTGCCTCATTTGCGTTTGCAAAGGTACGATGACTTTTTGAATTGACCAAATAATTTTGTAAAAATTTTTACAAAAATGTGATTTTTTTTCAAGATGCTTGCATAATTCGTTGATTTATTATAATTTTGCAAACTGAAATATTTGGTAAATATTTTGACTATTTATGGGCTTGGGTTGGTTTTGACAGCAAGGTAAATGGTCAAGCAAGCACGCAGTTACACGCAACAGTTAACTTTAATCCTGGTTGCAGAAAAATTAATTGGCGAAAATACTTACGCTCTTGCTGCATAACCGAAGTATAGTAAGTTATTCTTTATCGGCACAAGGTGCTGAGCAGGACGTCTCTCCAAGGCTGTCAACTCTAAGCTGAGGAAATAGAGATGCATCATAAATCGAGTTTAGTTTGCAATCTTCTCCGTATTGCAGATGAATGAAAATTTAGGAGATAAGAAAAGAGAGAAGTTGTCTGTCTATTGCTCTTTTCCGACAACCTTAGATAGAATAAGCGTGTAGAAAACTTGGGTGTTTCTTGTTTGGACCAGGGTTCGAATCCCTGCAGGTCCACATAGGACAGAGGTTTTTACCTCACTGCAATGACAAAAACGCACTGATAATCATTAGGTTGTCAGTGCGTTTTTTTATGTTGTTTAATTTGTGATAAAATAACGAAAGCGATTATTGTTCAATAATTATCTTTCTTGTTGTGGAGTTTGTTTCAGATTTTATGCCGATAAAATATGTTCCAGGAGTAAGATTCTTTAGGTTAAGGTGTTTTGTACAGGAAGCATCACAAGTAAAATCTTCGCTATCTATTATTTTACCATTTATATCACTTATTGTTATTTCTACATTGCCTGTAATACCGCTAATTCTTAATGTTGTTTCATCCTTTGTTGGATTAGGGTAGATGTTTATTTCAGGGACAACTGCTTCAACAGAGTTTAAACCTACTGTGTCATCTTTGTTTACTATAACATGAACTATAGCTGTATCTTTCTTACATCCATAACGGTCTTGTGACATTACAAGATAATCCATGGATTCAGTAATACCACATTCAGTACTTTGTGCATACGGATCTACTAAGTGCGCTTTAGGATTCCATTGGAATGATAGAGGGCTATAGCAATCTCCAGTATATTCTACTCCAACATGAAAACATGTATCTTGACAAACTATTGTAGTATCCATAAGAGTATATTCTTTTGCAGGAATAATAACCAGACGCATAGTGTCATATCTTATTAGTGAAGGCATATTGCTACAGAATTGACTCGCAAAGTATATTTCTGCAGTCTTTGGTTCACTGATATTGGCACTTGCTAAAGGTTTTACATTTATGCGTGTAACATAATCATCTATAAGAGAAAAACTGCCAGAGTCTGTTATAGTAGTTCCATTGCTTAAAGAAAATTCATAGTCAGTACCACATATTGCATCTCCTCCAAAACTAACATTAACATCACTGAAAGAATAGTTGCCATCAAATGGGTTAATAGGTACACCTAGAGAACATCCAACTTCAATAGTGTCATTGTCACGGGTAAATCCGTAATCATAGGCAGGACTATTTAGAGAACTTTCTTCAAGAAATACTCCTGAATCAAAACCATTGTCTCCTACATTACATATAGATATGTGTATATGGTACGTTTCACAAGGTATTATGTCTGCAGAGGCTGTCAATTTTGTTGTGTGACCATCATATTGTACACCTTGAGATCCAGAAGGATTATCAACATATAGATAAGAATATTGACTATAAAAGCCTGGAGTAGATGATGAACCAGAAGAGCCAGGAGTACCTGGATTGACAGAGTTTATAGCAACTGCAATGCCGTCAGGATTACTAGCGCTAATTGAACCTGGAATCATAGCAATATTTTTTGTGGTTTCTTCATAAGTATTCGGATCTGGTCCAGTAAGAATGAAAGCAAAAACATCATTATAAGTGGATGCAACATATTCAGGATATTCTTCTGAAGCAAAAAAGTATTTGAAACTGATGTGTGAAGAAAGACCTATAAAGTCGAAATCTAGTGTTGAACAAGCATTGAGAGATCCTGAAGCGTAAGAGTTCATCAGGTTGTCGGTGTAGTAGCCTGAGATAGGTGAGGACATACTACTGCTATTGTTAGGGCCAGGAGCAACGTTTACATTTCCTGTTGTCATTACTATTCCTGAATCCATCCCTAAACCAGTATATCCATTGGAATTGAATGTTCCTATCTGATCAGTAGCAATGTTTCCATTGGAATTGTTGTATTTTATGTTGAAAACATATACTCCTTCGCCTAAAAGTTCTGTGTTGATAAACGTGCTTGGGTTTTGCCCTGAAGCAGAAGAAACTGTTATGTTCTGCGCATTGCAGTGTAAACTGGCAAGAGCAATCAGTAAAAAGCATAAATGATTTTTCATAGAAAATTATTTGTTTTATTTGTATGCAAAAGTAGTGAAATAATTCAAAATAAAAATAATTTGGATGTATTTTATTTAAAAAAGTAGTGTATGTCAATTATCATATGATGGACCTATATCACGTATGAACTAGATTTATTTTTAAAGGCTATTGAAAAATTTTTCCTATCTTTGCAAGTGGAAAAGGAAATATATTTATGAGAGTCCTTCTCCTGCTGGTAGGCATTACTCCATTAGTTATTAACCTTAAAAAATATAAAGTAATGTCTAAGAAAGTAACATTTACTATTCTGTCAATTTCTTTGTTGACAGTTATGGCAGGAGCAGCTGTAGCACCTGCTTTGGGCACAATTCAACAACATTTCAACAATTCACCTGCGATACTTGTAAAGTTTATTGTATCTATTCCAGCATTGTTTATCATTGTTGTAAACCTCTTTTTCCCAATAATTATTAAATACATACGAGTACGTACATTGGCTCTTCTAGGACTTGGACTGTATGTTGTAAGTGGTATGGGAGCATTTTTTGTTGAGAATATTATCATACTCCTTGTATTAAGAGCGTTGCTTGGGGTAAGTGTAGGCTTTATTATGCCATTATCAACAGGGTTACTTGCATACTATAATCCTCTTGAAAAGATGGCAGGACTAATGGGTTTGTCAGCTGCGATGAATCAAATTGGAGGTATTGTTGCAACTCTTTTGGCGGGTTTTCTAGCAACAATAGACTGGAATTACTCATTCTTAGTTTATGCATTGGGATTAGTAGCAATCATTTTTGTCGTAATTTATCTGCCTAATGAAAAGTTATGCAATTCAGACTTGTCTTCTGGGAAAAGTAATAATACATTCATTATTGTGAAGAAGTTTCATCCTTGTATAATAGGGATGTTGTTTTGTATGGGACTTTTTTTTGTGTTTGTTAGTAATTTTGCCATAACGGAAAGAGGAGTATTTTCTACTATGCAGATTACTTATCTTATGATGGGCGTTGATATTGTCGCATTCATTGTAGGCATATTGTTTGGTGAGATGATAAAAATTATTCCCAATTACATAAAATATATGCCACCTATAACATTTGTGGTCGCATTTATTATTCTTTCATTTTCTATAGACCTAAAAGCAAAAATAGTGGCTCTTGTTTTGATTGGAATAGCTAACGGAGTAGGAATACCTTATCTTAATACCATAGCAAGTATTAAAGGCGGAAAGGATAGTGTTAATAGTGTGATGCCTCTAATTTCTGCTTCATTGTATCTTGGTCAGTTTCTTTCTCCAATACTCGTAGGATTGGTATCCTCATTTTTTCCAAATGACATTAGGTATGCCTATAAAATAGCAGTAATATTTTCCTTTGTATATTTTGTGCAGGTGTTTTCTACAAAGAAATTTTATCGGCTTAAGAGTAATGACAAAGAACGATAATATTTCTGGAAATTATACTATGGATTCCTGAAAATATTTTACTAAAATGAGGACTTATTTTTTTGCAAATCGGATTTGTAGATATATAAAACGAAGTTTTAATTTAATAAATCTTGATTAGATTTTTTAAATTCCTGCTTTTTAAAAGAGGGATAAGTATTTGATAAGTAAAATGTTTTGTTGTTTATGACTGCAACATAAAAAGGGCCATAAACAACAAATAAGTACTTAAGGAATATTTGTTTGTTGTATTGTTAAGAGGTGAAATAAATAAACAGAAATAGTGATTCTATCTCTTTTTAAGAACAAGATGTTGGGAGCGAAGAAATTTACTGGACTGGATTATAACTCCTACTTTGTAAAATTCCAGTGTAAAAACATTGTTTTGCTGTTTATTTACGATATTACGCCATTGTGAAAAATATTCAGGAGTTTTTCGTATTTGAAAAATAATTATGGCAATCTCATCTTCTTTATGCAGTATGCTGTCAATAGTGTTTGAGTCTGCTTCTTTTATGTTTAATGACACAATAGGCATCTTGTGTTTAAGATACTCACAAATCTTATCTTCAATAGACTTGTGCTTTTGTTTCAGTCCTTTTGTGAATAAATCAAAAAGAAAAGGAGAGTGTATGGAGTACTCATCTTTTGAGTGGAAAGCGTACCAGATACGTTGCTTTGAGTGAAATAGTATGTGTTTTCTGTTTTTCTTCATAGTCCAAAAAGAATGTGGCAAAAATAAAGGAAATTTTTCATTGTAAGCATAGATTTAGCTGGAAAAATTCTTGAAAATGGAGAATAATTTATAACTTTGCCTTTTCTAAACGAGAGAATATGAGATTATATACTGACAAAATAATAAAGAAGTACAAGAAGAGAACCGTAGTTAATGAGGTTTCCATAGAGGTAAAACAGGGAGAAATTGTCGGACTCCTTGGGCCAAATGGTGCAGGTAAAACTACGACTTTCTATATGATAGTTGGTATGATACAGCCTTATGCAGGAAATGTGTATCTGGATGATAAGAATATTACAGACATGCCTATGTATAAGCGCGCGCAAAATGGTATAGGTTATCTTCCGCAAGAAGCCTCTGTTTTCAGAAATATGAGTGTAGAAGATAATATTATGTCCATATTGCAATTCCAACCATATTCTCCAGAAGAAAGAGTGGCGAGAATGGAATCTTTGTTGGATGAATTTTCTTTGCAGAAGATAAGAAAAAGTAATGGCAACCAGTTGTCAGGAGGAGAAAGAAGAAGAACAGAAATAGCAAGGGCTTTGGCATCTGATCCTAAGTTTATCCTTTTGGATGAACCTTTTGCAGGAGTTGACCCTATCGCTGTACAAGATATCCAATCCATAGTAAGAACTTTGAAAGACAAAAATATCGGAGTTCTTATTACAGACCACAATGTTCATGAAACCCTAAGTATAACAGACAGAGCATATCTGTTGATAGAAGGAAAAGTATTTAAATCTGGCTGTCCAAGAGAATTGGCTGATGACCCAGAGGTAAGAAAGAGATATTTGGGAGATAATTTTGAATTGAGATAAGATGCTTGTTATTTACATAGATAGACAGACAAATAGATTAGGATATACGATAAATCTGCTTTTCAAGGAAATCCTTGGAGTGGATTTTATGGTTACAACAAGCAAGGAAACTTTTATTGCGGAAAAAGGAGAAAAGTTTTCATATAGTGTCAACTCTATTTATGATGAGATACACATTACTAGCACAAATCTTTTGTTTGAAACGTCTGTAAATAATTTTGAAGTAGATTGTTTTGAAAAGGACGGAGTACCTTGTTTGTTTAGAACCTATGGCAAGAATGATAGTTTGAATTTTGATGTTCTTTCAGCTATCTTCTATATGGTTTCAAGATATGAAGAGTACTTGCCTTTCATGCCAGACAAACATTCCAGATACTCTGCTAAAGAGTCCATAGCATATAGGAAAGGTTTTATAGAGAAACCCGTTGTGAATATTTGGGCAAACATGCTTAAGAATGTTATTCTGGAGAAATATCCAGAAATGAATTTTGCAAAAAAAACATTCAGTTTTACAAACACTATAGACGTAGATATGGCTTACTACTACAAGGGTAAGGGCTTGTATCGTAGTTTGGGCGGTTGTTTTAGAGATTTATTGAGAAGAGATTTTCATTCGATAGGGGAAAGAGTAAAAGTCTTGTTGTTTGGTAAGCAAGATCCATATGATTGTTTTGAGTTCATAAAAGAAATTCATACGCAATACAAACTCAAGACTATATTATTCTATCTTTTTGCTTTTAGAACAGACTTTGACAAAAATGTATCTCCATACAACAATAAGTTTCAGTTGTTGGTGAAAGATTTGGCTGACTATACAAATGTAGGAATACATCCTTCATACTATGTCTATGAGCAAGAAGAAAAATTGCAGGAGCAATTATCATTGTTGAAGAACTTAATACATTTGGATATAAATTTCTCACGTTTCCATTATTTGAGGTATAGATTGCCTGTATCTTATCGTAATCTTATAGATAACAGAATTTCTGATGATTTTTCTATGGGTTACCCTAATTGTGTAGGATTTAGGGCAGGTATAGCCTCAAGTTTTAATTTTTATGACTTGGAAAGAGATGAGGAAACAAATCTTAGACTACATCCTTTTGCTTTTATGGATGTTGCTTTGAAGAATGGGTTACATTTAAACAAAACTCAATCTTTTGAAAAAATCAAAGCATTGGCAGATGAGGTTAAACGTGTGGATGGAGAATTGATATCTATCTGGCATAATGAGTCCTTATCTGATTACAAGGAATGGCAAGGATGGAGAAATATTTATAAAAATCAAATAGAGTATATTTCTAAAATAAATAATACAAGTAAAGATATATGAAAATAATAACAGGTGCTGCGGGATTTATTGGTAGTTGTATGTTGAGCAAACTTAATAATGAATCAATAGAAGATATTATTATAGTTGATGATTTTTCACATCAGGAAAGAAAAGCGAATTACGAAACAAAAAAATACTTAAAAGAAATAGATAGAGAAGATTTTGTAGATTGGTTTAAAGATAATGCTAAGGATGTAGACGTTGTTTTCCATTTAGGAGCTAGAAGCTCCACTACAGGAAAGGACTGGGAAACATACTTAAAACTTAATCTTAATTATTCAAAATCTTTGTGGAATATTTGTGCTGAAAATTCTATACCATTCATTTATGCTTCTTCTGCTGCAACCTATGGGGCAGGAGAGATGGGGTATGATGATGATTTGTCAAAGATAAAAGATTTGAAACCTTTAAATCTTTATGGAAAGAGTAAGCAGGATTTTGATGTATGGCAAATGCAGCAAGATAAGAAACCTTCTTTCTGGGCAGGATTAAAGTTCTTTAATGTATATGGCCCTAACGAATACCATAAAGGCAGAATGGCTTCTGTTATTCTGCATTCCTTTGAGCAGATAAACGAAAAAGGAAAAGTAGGCTTGTTCAAGTCATACAAAGAAGGATTCAAAGATGGAGAACAACTTAGGGATTTTGTATATGTTAAGGATTTGGTAGACGTTATGTATTTCCTTTGGAGAGAGCAACCACAAAGTGACATATACAATGTAGGAACAGGAAATGCAAGATCTTTTTATGACTTAGCCAAGAATACATTTATATCTATGGGACTACAGCCAAACATAGAATTTATTCCTATGCCAGAAGATATAAGAGATAAATATCAATATTTTACTCAAGCAAAGATGGAAAAACTAAGAAAAGCAGGTTATACAAAACCATTCTATTCTTTGAAGAAGGAGTAAAAGATTATGTTCAAAATTATTTGCAAGGTCATCTATATTTCTAAAAATTATTTATTATGAATTACAAAGTTAAACTACACGATATAAAAGCGTTTGTTTTTGATTATGATGGTGTGATGAGTGATGGTATGATATATACTTCAGGCGAAGACATCATAATGAGAAATGGTAATGTAAAAGATGGATATGCTATTCAGTATGCTTTGAAGAGAGGATACAAGATCGCAATACTTTCTGGAGGTACAGGCAAGAGTATAGAAACACGTATGAAAATGCTAGGCGTTACAGATGTTTTTATGGGTGCAAAACAGAAACTTTCTGTGTACGAAAATTACCTAAAATGTAACCATTTGGAAAAGAATAACGTATTGTATATGGGTGATGATATTCCTGATTATGACATTATGATAAATGCAGGAGTAGCAACATGTCCCAAAGATGCTGCCGAAGAGATAAAGCAAGTGGCAGACTACATCTCAGACAAGAATGGAGGGGAAGGATGTGTTAGAGATGTGATAGAGCAAGTCCTTAAATTACAAGGACAATGGTTTAACGAAGAATCAAAAGAGTGGTAGATTTAAAAAGAAAAGAATTTATAGGTATATTTGTTTGTTTGTTCCTTTTGTTTGTGGGAACAAATATCTTTGCACAAAAACAAGTCTTAACCAGTAGGGCAACCTATTATCACGATAGGTTTGAGAATAGAAAAACTTCCAGTGGAGAAGTCTTTTCTCAAAAAAGATATACAGCAGCCCATAAAACAATTCCTCTAAATACAATTGTAAAGGTTACCAATCACAAAAATGGCCGTTCAGTATTTGTAAAAATAAATGACAGATGCGCAAGAAATGGTATTATTGATTTGTCAAAAGTAGCAGCAAAGAAGATAAATTTATTTCAGACAGGAACCACAACAGTAAGTGTTGAGGTCTTGGGAAATGAGTATAGAAAGATTTGGGAGCAACAGCCAGATATGTATTCTATGTTTGAAAAAAACAACATGTCTGAATCTATGCAACAAAAATATATAGATTCTTTGCTTAACTCAAATGAAACACAAATCTCTTTCCCAATAGCATATTATATTAGAATTGCGATTGTGGAAGGAAAAAATGCAGCAAACAAATTGGTGCAATCTGTTCCTGAAGAGTTTAAAAATAAGGTGAAATCGGAAAAAATATATAATGAAGATTTTTATTATGTGACGATAGGTCCATTTGCAACAAAGGAAGATGCTAATTTATCTCTTATCTACTTGAAAAGATTGTATCCTTCTGCGCATTTGATCAAGAAGAAAGGCAAGTAGGAAGCTAATTTAACTATTTGATAAATAGTAGATAGAGGGATATGTATTGAATTGTTAGAGATTTTTTTTCAAAAAAACTTAAGAATTATAATCCCTTTATGAGAAAAAATCATTACTTTTGCACATCTTTCTGTTAATAGTGGAAAGTAGAATTTGATAGTACTATTAAAAACTTATGAATAAGAGAAACAATATATTCTGTATAATATCTGCACTCGTGATGTGTGTGTTCTTCGTGCAAGACAATGCCTTAGCACAGCAGGAACCTCAGTTCACGCAGTATATGTTTAACAGATTATCTTACAACCCTGCTTATGCTGGAAGTAATGGAGCGATATGTTTTACAGGCTTTTATCGTAGCCAATGGATGGGATTGGATTTGACAGACCCTTCTGGAACAAGTACAGGCGCTTCTTCTGGCGAAACTATGAATCTCTCTTTTGATATGCCAGTACGCTTCCTTCACGGAGGTATAGGTGCAACTGTTATTATGGATAAGATTGGTTTTTGGCAGAATACTTATGCAAAGTTAGACTATGCTTTCCGTATACAATTGCCTACTGGTAATTTGGCTATTGGTATTGAAGGGCAAATGTTTAATGCTAGCTTGAATGCAAGTCATTTGATTGGCGCAGATCAGTTTGATGAAAGAGACCAAATTACAGATCCTAATGATCCTGTTATTACAGCTGGAGACAGAGATGATATGTTGTTTGACTTAGCTGCAGGTGTTTACTATCAAATTCCTGGAAAACTTTACATAGGTGCTGCGGCAAGTAAATTGCTTCAAACAAGAAGTGATAAACTTAATTGGGATAATAGACGTTTCTACTATATACTTGCAGGATATGAATTTGTTTTGCCAGATTATCCTTCATTGAGAATTTTACCTTCTGCGCTAATGAAGACTGATTTTGCCTCAGGAAGTGCTTATCAAGTTGATGCTTCTTTATTGGTAGAGTATCAGCATAGATTTTGGGGAGGTGTTTCTTATAGAGTACAAGATGCTATTATGTTGTTGACAGGTTTTGCTTGGAATGATTTTAAATTAGGATTGTCTTATGATATTCCTACTTCTAGAATTTCAACACAGGCTTCTGGTTCGTTTGAAGTATTCTTGAGATATTGCTTCAAGATTGAAAACCCACCTGATCCTCCAACAATCTATAGGAATACTATTAGAATGTAATGTTTATTTGAAAAAAATTACGAAAACTGAAACAAAACGGAATGGTTCTTCGTAAAACATAAATAAAACTTGAAAAAACGAAAACAATAAACTGATTAAAGATATGAAAAAGGTAGTTTTGTTATTGGCAACAGCTCTTACATTAGTTAGCTGTGGAAGTTCAGACAAAGGTGAACTTGTTGGTGTCAACGACAGACCAAACGTGTTGGATATGCAACCATATGGTATGGTCGACGTGCCACAAGGTAGTTTTACTATGGGTTCTGCAGATGAAGATGTTTACAATTCTCATAAGTTTGAACCAAAGACTGTTCAAGTTCAATCTTTTTGGATGGACGAAACAGAAATTACAAATAACGAATATAGACAATTCGTTTATTGGGTAAGAGACTCTATAGCTTACAGATTGTTGGGTGAAGTTGACCCTGAAAAGTATCTTATAGAAGCAGATCAATGGGGTCAAGATTTGGAAACTCCTCAAATCAACTGGAAAGCTAAGATCGATTGGAATAGCAAAAATGAAGATGAGAGAGAAGCATTGGAAGAAGGTTTGTTGATTAAGACAGATGAACGTTATTACAACAAACAACAACTTGATGCTACAAAACTTATCTATGAATATACTTGGATAGATTATCATGCAGCTGCACAAAAGGATTTCTCTGCTGATCAAGCTGCAAAGGATTATCGTGGTTCTCAGTTCAACAATCGTCCATCTGCATTGGCTGGTGGTAGAAAGCAATTGACTAACCTAGAAAGAGTAAATATTTATCCAGATACACTATGTTGGATTCACGATTTCGCATATTCATACAATGATGAATCAACACGTTCATATTTTGATCATCCAAGATATGACAATTACCCAGTTGTAGGTGTTTCTTATGTTCAATCTAAGGCTTTTGCTGCATGGAGAACTCTTCAAATGAATAATTACTTGGAAAAAGAGGAATATGCTCGTATGGCTGACTTCCGTCTACCAACAGAAGCTGAGTGGGAATATGCTGCAAGAGGTGGAGTTGATGGCTCTCCTTATCCATGGGGTGGTCCATATGTAAACAATGGTAGAGGATGTTTCCTTGCAAACTACAAACCATTACGTGGCGCTTATGACGGAGATGGTGGAGCAACTACAGTTGTTGTAGCACACTACGCACCAAATGACTTTGGTCTATATGATATGGCAGGTAATGTTGCTGAATGGTGTGAAGATGCTTTTGATGCTTCAACATACAATTTCGCTCACGATATCAACCAATACAATACATATAGAGCAACTGATGATGATGATATGGTAATGAAGAGAAAAGTTGTTAGAGGTGGTTCTTGGAAAGATGCAAAACACTTTATACAGACAGCAACTCGTACATTCGAATATCAAGATTCAGGAAAGAGTTACATTGGATTCCGTTGTGTACAATCATACCTTGGTCGTGTAAGAGGAGATAATCCGAAAACATCTTCAAATGTATATCGTAACTAAAAGTATAAAAAACATATTATAAGGTATTTCGGCAACCACCAAAAGTGGCTTGCCGTTTGCCGTAGAGATAGAATATTAATAATTAACAATAACACAAACTAAAAAACTGATTTTATTATGGGTTTAAACACTTTTGTAAGAAGTAAAGCTTACAAGCAGATTACTGCGAAATTGTATGGTGTCGGTGCTTCAGTCGTTATCGTCGGAGCGCTGTTCAAAATTAACCACTGGCCTGGTGCTACAGAAACTCTTATTGCTGGTATGCTTACCGAGGCAGTAATTTTCTTCCTTTCAGCATTTGAACCATTGCACGTTACTTATGACTGGTCTTTGGTTTATCCTGAATTGGCAGGAATGGAAGACCTTACTCCTCAAGAAGAAGACGAAAGAAAACGCCAGATTCATGAAGAACAACTAAAGAATCCAAAGAGTAATACTGGTGGCATAAACATTATAGGTGGTGGATCTGACATTACTTTAGGTGGTGGTAGCTCTTCATCAGCTACACAGCAACTTGATAAAATGTTGGATGAAGCTAAGATTGGTCCAGAATTGATAGAAAGTCTAGGAAAAGGTCTTCAAAAGTTATCTGACACAGCAGAGGGTCTTGGTTCAGTTGCTTCAGCTGCTCAAACTTCAGAGTCATTTATAAAGAATGTTTCTGAGGCTACTCAGAATGTTACTGAATTATCTTCAGCATATAAGAAAACTGCAGATTATCTTAACAAAGATTTACTTGCTTCAGGTGAATATCTTGCTTCAGTACAAGAGGCTACAAGTGCAGTATCTACACTTGCAAATATTTACAAAGAGACAGCAAATACATTGTCTGTTGGTGATGCATCATATATAGATGGATTGAAGACTATGGCCTCAAGCCTTTCTTCTATCAATGCTTTGTATGAAATGCAAATAGAAAATTCAACAGCTCAATTGGAAGCAACAAAGAATGTTCAAGAAAGAATAGAGAATCTTGTAACTAACTTTGCTGATACTGCAGAAAATGTTCTTAAATATAAAGAACAAGTTAATGCACTTTCAAAGAAAGTTGGTTCTTTGAATGACATATATGGAAACATGCTTGCTGCTATGCAGGTTAAAGGTTAATAAATAGCCTCCATATTAAGTAGATAATGTTAAATTAAAGACGAATTAAAAACTAATAGATTATGGCTGCTGCGAATTGCCCCGAGACACCGAGGCAGAGAATGATAACAATGATGTATTTGGTGTACACAGCTATGTTGGCGCTAAATGTATCAGCTGAAATCTTACAATCATTCATCACAGTAGGTGACTCTTTGGAGGTGACAAATAATTTGCTTTTGTCAAAAACTGAGAGTTCTTACTTGATGTTTGAAAATGCTTACAAAAATGATCCAGGTAAAGTTGGACCAAATTGGCAGAAAGCACAAGAAGTAAGAAAAGAAACAAAGATTATATTGGACTATATTGATGATTTAAAGTATGAACTTATAGCTAACGTAGACGGTGTTGCTGGCGGAAAAGCTGAAGTTAAGAAATTGGTCGCTCAAGGTGGTTACAATACAATCCAAAAGAAGGATAACTACGATGGTCCGACAAACTACTTCATTGGTGGTTCAGAAGACGGAAGTCAAGGTAAGGCTATAGAGCTTAGAAAAAAGATTGAGGCTTACCAAGATAAAATGATGAAACTTTGTGATACAAAATTTCAACCTCAGTTGAAGAAAATACAGATAGACACAAAGGGTAAGTACAAAAATGCATCAGGACAAGAATTAAACTGGCAGATGTATAATTTTTATCATACAGTTCTTGCTGCTGACGTAGTTATCTTGAATAAATTCAAATCAGAGATAGAAAACTCTGAGTATGACCTTGTAAACAATCTTTATTCTGCAATTTCTGCAGATGACTTTAAGTTTGACCAGGTTACAGCTAGAGTTATTCCAAAATCTACATACATTATACAAGGCGGAACTTATGAAGCTGATGTTATAGTTGCTGCATACGATTCTCGTAGCCAACTTAGAGGTGAAGTAAGAGGAAGTCAAATTGTTGGAGATTCAGGTACACTTAAGTTGAAATTTGGTGCTGGAGCTTTAGGCCCACAGAAATACAAAGGTACTGTTTATGTAAAACGTGAAGCAGGTGAAGTTCCTTACGATTTCGATGGTGAGTACTTTGTAGCTGCACCTTCTGCTACTATTTCTGCAACTAAGATGAATGTATTTTATATAGGAGTTGACAATCCTGTGAAGGTTGGTGCTCCTGGTATAAAATCAGAAGATTTGGTTGTTACAATTAGTGGTTCTCCTGGCGCAACAATTAAGAAAGACCCTTCAACAAAAGAACCTGGATGTTATATTGTAAATGTTAAGAGTCAAGGAACAAAAGCTGTTATAGCTGTTTCTGCTAAGATAGGAAATAAGGTTCAGCAATTAGGTTCTCAAGATTATCGTATCAAGGTTATTCCAAAACCTACAGTTAAGGTTGGTAACTACCAAGGTGGTCGTATTGCAAAAGAATCTTTACTTGCACAAGGTGGTTTCCGTGTAGCTATGGAAGGATTTGATTTTCCTGTAACATACAATGTAACTTCATACACAATGACATTTGGTACAGGTGGCGATGCTGAAGTTCCATTACAAGGTAGAGGTAGTAAGTTTACTGCAGAAATGACAGCTAAGATAAACAAGCTTAGAAGAGGTAACAAAATCTATATCGATGAGATTAGAGTTAAGGGACCTGATGGTGAAAAAGCTGCAAGTAACCCTACAATTGTATTTACTATTCAATAAATTTTGTAACCAAAATAAGATTGGATACGTATAATAAGACAAAACAATAAAAATTATAATACTATGAAAAAAACAGGTCTGTTAATATTAAGTGCTTTGGCAATGTTTTTATTTAGTGGAAACTTGTGTGCACAAATAGTAGACGGTGATGAATCAACAGAAGAATTAGACCAATTCTATGAAAGAGCTGTAACAAGAAATGCTAAAAAACCATTTGAGTATCCTTATGTAAGAGATGCTGATGTGGTTTGGGGTAGAGCAGTCTGGAGAGTTGTTGATTTTAGAGAAAAGATGAATCAGGTATTCTATTATCCTGTAGAAGAAGATCAGGGTAGAATAAATATGTTTACTATGATAGACAGAGCTGCATCTAATGGTACTATTAAGTTATATGCAGATGATGAATTCAAAGAGGAAATTCCTGATTGGAATGAGCACAAACAGAAATTGGGCTCATCTCGTACAGAAGAAATTATTACTGTAGACCTTGATGGAATGGAACAAGTTCATGATTCTGTTATATACATAGCAATGAATCCAATGGATGTAAAAACCCTACGTATCAAAGAAAGATGGTTTGTTGACAAACAACGAAGTGTAAGAGATGTACGTATTATAGGTTTCGCTCTTGTATATTATGTACAAAGAGAGGATGAAGCTCCACAGCCAATGCCACTTGGTTGGGTACGTTTCAATGACCCAGAAGTAAGATATCTTCTTGCAAATACAGAAGTATTCAATCCATCAAATGATGCAGAAAGACGTTCTTATGACGATATATTCCAGAAGAGAATGTTTACAAGTTATGTTATCAAAGAATCAGAAAGATTCAATCGTTCTATAAATGATTATCTATCAGGAATGGATGCTTTATATGAATCAGAAAGAGTTGAAGACGATTTGTTTAACATAGAACAAGATATGTGGGAATACTAATCCAAAGGGAACTCACAAAGTTTAAAGGAGCAAGTGATTTTTCACTTGCTCCTTTTTTAATGTAGAAATAGTATAAGAACGATGAATAAAATTTTAACGAAGCAAGATTACGATTCACTTCAATCAAAAACTTTTAATTGGTTGAGATTTCCTTTAATATTCTTTATTTTGTTCATTCATACAATACGTTTGTATGATAATTGTTTAGAGAGTATCTTTTGTGCGAATGTTGGGTATTTATTTAGGGAGATATTAGCTCGTGTAGGAGTCCCTTT